>NZ_JBUYEN020000008.1:0-258541 GCF_055229415.2 Bradyrhizobium sp. Leo114
TACCAGGTTGCGGGGGCTGCTGCGCAGCAGCCCCGCAACCTGGCCGTAACCCATCAACCCGCCCTGCCGCCTCAAGCGGCGGGCACCTGTCCCTGATTATCGTGTCTCACGATAAGGGTGCACTTCACTCTTCGCGGATAAAGTGGCCCCAGATTGCGCGGAGCCTGTCATCGGGCGCGCGTTCGCGCGACCCGCTGGCTCTCCGGGCTACGGGACCTTCCTCCGCCGTTCCCGCTTGCGCCACTCCGCAACGAACGCCACGAACGCGGCGAGCGCGGGCGGCGTTTGGCGGCGGCTCGGATAATAGAGAAACGGGCCCGGGAACGGCGCGCACCAATCGTCGAGCACGCTGACCAGCGCGCCGGATTTGACGCCGTAGCGCACATATCCCTCGAACGTGGCCCAATATCCGACGCCGTCATGGACGGCGCGCAGCGCAAGCCCGAGATAGGTTGCGATCAGCTTGGCCGGCGGCGACACCTTGACGACGCGTCCTGCTTTTTCGAACTCCCAATCGTACATCGCGCCGCTGCCGAAGCGGGTGCGGATACAGGGATGGTCGAGCAGATCCTTTGGCTGCGTCGGCCGGCCATGCTGCGCGACATAGTCGCGCGAGGCCACGACTGCGTAGCGTTGCGGCGGCCCAAGCGATACCGCGATCATGTCCTGCGCGAGATGCTCGCCATAACGCACGCCGGCATCGAACCCTTCCGCGACGATGTCGACGAACGCGCTCTCGGCGATGATTTCCAGATCGACTTGCGGATGTTTTGCCAGGAACGGCGCCACCATCGGCGCCAGCACCAGGTCGATGGCCGGCGGCGGCGCATTGATGCGCAGGCGACCTGACGGCACGCCGCGTAAGCCGCGCACCTGATCGAGCGCCGCGCCGACCTCGCGCATCGCAGGGCCCACGCGCGCGAGCAACAATTCGCCGGCCTCGGTCAGCGCCACGCTGCGCGTGGTGCGGTTCATCAGGCGCACGCCGAGCCGCTCCTCCATGTCGCGCAGCCGCTGGCTGAGGCTGGAGACCGAGACGCGCTGCTCCAGCGCCGCGCGCCGAAAATTCTGCGTGCGGGCCACAGCGAGGAAGGCTCTGAGGTCGCGAAGGTCGAAATCCTGCATTGTTCGCTATAGTGAACAAGCTATTCTCAATTGTCCAGCTTATCGAAATAATCAACGTGGCGCATATCCGCCTCGTCACGCGCGGCATCCATCCGCCGCCCATTTCGAGGAGAAGCTGCCATGGAAAAACGCAAACTCGGCTCAACTGGCCCCGAGGTCTCGGCCATCGGCCTCGGCTGCATGGGCATGTCGGATTTCTACGGCCCCGCCGACCGCAACGAGAGCATCGCGACGATCCATGCGGCGCTCGATGCCGGAATCACGCTGCTCGACACCGGCGACTTCTATGGCATAGGCCACAATGAGATGCTGATCGCCGAAGCGCTTGCCGGCCGCAGCCGCGACAATCTGCAGATCTCGGTCAAGTTCGGCGCGCTGCGCGATCCCAACCGGGGTTTTCTCGGCTACGATAGCCGGCCAGTCGCGGTGAAGAACTTTGCCGCCTATTCGCTGCAGCGGCTCCGCACCGACCATATCGACATCTACCGGCCGGCGCGGCTCGATCCCAGCGTGCCGATCGAAGAGACCGTCGGCGCGATCGCTGACCTGATCAAGGCCGGGCACGTCAGGCATATCGGCCTTTCGGAAGTCGGCTCGGAGACCATCCGCCGCGCGCACGCCGTGCATCCGATCGCCGATCTGCAGATCGAATATTCGCTTGTAGCGCGCGGCATCGAGGACGACATCCTGAAGACCTGCCGCGAGCTTGGCATCAGCATCACGGCTTACGGCGTCCTGGCGCGCGGCTTGATCAGCGGCCACTGGTCGAAAGAGCATTCCGGCCCGCAGGATTTCCGCCTGCTGAGCCCGCGTTTCCAGGCCGGCAATATCGACACCAACCTGGCGTTGGTGGATTCACTTCGCGCCATCGCCAAGGAGGTCGGCGCATCTCCGGCGCAGGTCGCGATTGCCTGGGTCGCCGCGCAGGGCAAGGATATCGTGCCGCTGGTCGGTGCCCGCCGCCGCGACCGTCTCACCGAGGCGCTCGGCGCGCTCGAGGTGAAACTGACGGATGCGCATCTCGCCGCGCTGGCAAACGCCTTTCCGCCCGGCGTCGCCGCCGGCGGCCGCTATCCGGAGGAGCACTTGAAGCACATGGACAGCGAGAAGCGCGCTTCGTGACACTCAAAGATGCCCGCTCAGATCGGTGATGACAGGGTTGTCACCGTTGAGCGGATTGGCCGGATCGCGCGCGTAACGCAGGGTCTCGAAGCGCATCGCGCGCGCATCCACCATCAAGAGGCGCCCGACCAGGCCCTCGCCGAAGCCGACGATCTCGCGGATCGCCTCCAGCGCCATCATAGAGCCCAGCATGCCGGCGAGCGCGCCCATCACGCCGGCTTCCGCGCAGGCCGGCACCGTGCCGGGCGGCGGAGGTTCGGGAAACAGGCAGCGATAGGTCGGATTGAACTCGCCGGCGGCATTCTTCTCATGCGCGCGGATCGTGGTCAGCGAGCCGTCGAATACGCCGAGCGCGGCCGTGATCAGCGGCTTGCCGGCGAGGAAGCAGGCATCGGAGACGAGATAGCGCGTCTCGAAATTGTCGGAGCCGTCGAGCACGAGGTCATAGCCGCCGATCAGCGACATCACGTTATCAGCGTCGAGCCGCACCGTATGCGCCTCGAAATTGACATGCGGGTTGAGCGCATGGATCTGCTCGGCGGCGCTGTCGACCTTGCGTTTGCCGATATCCGGCGTCGCATGGATGATCTGGCGCTGCAGATTGGAGAGCGACACGATATCGTCATCGACGACCCCGAGCGTGCCGACGCCGGCCGCCGCCAGATACATCAGCGCCGGCGCGCCAAGGCCGCCGGCGCCGATCACCAGCACCGAAGCCTCCTTCAGCGCCGCCTGCCCGGGCCCGCCGACTTCGCGCAACACGATGTGGCGGGCGTAGCGTTCGAGTTCGTCAGCAGTCAGCATTGTTGCTTACATCCTTATCGCCACCGCCAAACCCTCATGGTGAGGAGCCGCGAAGCGGCGTCTCCTGACGATGCTATCGCATCGCCGGGCGAACCATGAGGCCCGGACCTCGCCCGTGGCCCATCCTTCGAGACGGCCGCTTCGCGTCCTCCTCAGGATGAGGTCGGAGTCGTGAACCCAGGTGTGGTTGTTGCCGACCAAGCAGATGTGCATAATCGACCCACCGCGCAATAACCTCCCGGATTTGTCATGAGATCGGTGCTTTCGGCAACATTGATGGTCGTGACAATGGGGAGCGCACAGGCGCAGATGACCCCGCCGTCCACCGCCGGCGCCAAACCGAAGACAGTCGCGACCGTGCCGGTCCGCCCCGCGCTGCAGAAGCCCGAGGAGACGGCCAACGGGATGGCGCAGGCCGAGCGGCTCGCGCTGCAATCCGATCTCGCCTGGGTCGGCCAGTACAATGGCGCGATCACGGGCGATGTCAGCGAGCGCATGGTCAACGCGATCAAGGAATTCCAGAAATCGCGCGGCGGCAAGCCGACCGGCGTGCTCAACCCGCAGGAGCGTGGCGTGCTGGCCGAGACCGCGCGGCGCAAACAGGAGAGCGTCGGCTGGCGGATTGTCACCGAGCCCGGCACCGGAGCGCGGCTCGGCATTCCCTCAAAACTGGTTCCGCAACTCGCAAGCGGTGTCGACGGCGCCAAATGGACGTCACCGACGGGGACGATCCAGGTCGTGCTGGCGCGCCGCAAGGAGGCGAGCCCGACCACTGCAAAACTTGCCGAACGCGAGAAGAAGGAGCCGGGGCGGACCGTCGACTATACCGTCGTCAAGCCGGATTTCTTCGTGCTGTCGGGCCTGCAGGGGCTGAAGAAATTCTACATCCGCGGCACGTTCAAGGGCGACGAAGTTCGCATCCTCACCATCCTCTACGACCAGGCGACTGAAAATACCGTCGAGCCGGTGGTGATCGCGATGTCGAGCGCGTTCAACCCGTTCCCATCAGGTCCCCAGGTTGCAGGCCCCCCGCCGCGCAAGACGGTGGAATATGGCACTGGCGTTGTCGTCAGCGACGACGGCGCGATCGTGACCGACCGCTTGGCCACCGACGAATGCATCGCGATCACGATTGCCGGTCACGGCAATGCCGACCGGATCGCCGAAGACAAGGAACACGATCTCGCGCTGCTGCACATCTATGGCGCGCGCGGATTGAAGCCGCTGAATATCGGCGCCACTGGCGCAAAGCCGGCGCTCGACCTCACCGGCATCGCCGATCCGCAGAATCAGGGCGGCGGCAACGCCGTGAGCAGCGCCAAGGCGACAGCCATGGCTGTTGGCAGCGATGTCACGCTGACGCCGGCGCCCGCGATCGGCTTCTCCGGTGCCGCGGCGCTCGATACCGACGGCAAGTTCGCCGGTCTCGCTTTGCTGAAGCCGGTGGTCGTCGCCGGTCCGGCGAATGCGGCACCCGCGTCGCAGGCGATGCTGGCGCCGGCCGAGACGGTGCGCGGCTTCCTGAAAGCCCATGGTGTGACCGCGAATGGCACATCGACCGACGCAAAGGCCGCCGTGGTGCGCGTGATCTGCGTGCGGAAATAGCGCTCGCTCCTCCCCTCGCCCCGCTTGCGGGGAGAGGCCGGATGCGTCGGCAGATGCAATCCGGGTGAGGGGCTGACTCCGCGAACTCATCTCTTACCGAATTTGCGGAGACAGCCCCTCACCCCAACCCTCTCAGGGCGAGTTCTGCTCGTCCCGCCCCCGCAAGAGCGGCGAGAGGGAGCCGACGTCACGCCAATCTGAACCTTACCCCCGCACGCGCCAGCCCACCGGCGATCCCGATCGGCGTGCCGTCGGCGCGCCAGCAGGCGGCGCCCAGCATGCGGCCATCCTCATCAAACTCGATCGCGTTCATGCCGCCGGCGACGGAGGATACCGGCGCGACCGTGTGACCTAGGCTCGCGAGTTTCTCGCGCACGCTCTCGGGAACGGCGAGTTCGACTTCGAGCGCATTGCCCTCGGTCCATACCCGCGGCGCCTCGACCGCTTCCTGCAGGCTCATGCCGTGATCGATCAGGTTGATCAGCGCCTGCATTGCGCTGGGGAAGATGCGTTTTCCTCCGGGCAGGCCGAGCGCATATTTCAGTTTGCCATCGCGCAGCGCCATCATCGGCGACATCGAGGTGGTGACGCGCTTGCCGGCCGCCAGCGACAGCGCGTGGCCGGGACGCGGATCGAACAGATGCATGTAATTGTTCGCGATGGCACCAAGGCCGGGGATCAGGATCTTGGCGCCGAACAGATTGTTGATGGTTTGCGTGGTCGCAACCACATTGCCGAACGCATCCGCCGCCGTCAGATGCGTGGTATGCGCGCCTTCGAGCTGCGCAACGCCCGCGCCCCAGGCTTGCGCCCGATTGGGATCGATCGCACGCCGGCGCTCCTCGGCATAGGCTTTCGACGTCAGCCGCTCCACGGGCACGTTGACATAGGCGGGATCGCCGCTTGCCGCTGCGCGATCGGCGAAGGCGATCTTCAGCACTTCGGCGAGATAATGAATCGTCTCGGCGCTGCCGAAACCAAGGCTCGCGATGTCGTAGCCTTCGAGGATGTTCAGCATCTCCGCGATGTGTACGCCTGATGCGGCCGGCGGCGGCGGTCCCAGGATGGCCCAGCCGCGATAATCGGCGCGGATCGGTTGGCGCTCGACGGTCTTGTAGGCCGCGAGATCGGCGCGGCGAATGTATCCGCCATTCTTCTCCATGTAGTGGACGAGGATATCGCCGAGCGAGCCCTGATACAGCGCGGCCTCGCCGTGCTCGGCGATATGGCGCAACGTCTCCGCATATTCGGCCTGCACCACGCGTTCGCCGATCTTCAGCGGTTCGCCGTTCGGAACGTAGATCGCGGAAATCGGCTTGTCCTTGCGCATATCGGCAGCGCTCTCGCGGATGCATTCGTGCAAGTAAGGCGTCACCGCATAGCCGCGGGCGGCATGCTTGATCGCGGGCTGCATGACATCGGCAAGGCTCATGGTGCCGAATCGCCGCAGCGTCTCGCACCAGGCCATCAGCGAACCCGGCACCGCCACCGCCTTCGCACCCACGCAATTCTCATCGCCGACGGTGTCGAACACGTCATGCGCCGAACCCGGCTTCGAACTGTAGGTGTCGGGACGGACCGCGAGCGGCACGGTGCTCTGGCCGTCGATGAAGCGATGCGTGCCGTCAGCGAGACGGATATGCGCCATGCCGCCGCCGATGATGCCGACCATCATCGGCTCGACCACGGTTAGCGTGAACAATGTCGCGATCGCCGCATCGATGGCATTGCCGCCAGCGGCCAGCATCTCGGCGCCCGCGCTTGAGGCCAGCGGATGATTGCTGACCACCATACCGCGGCTGGAGATGGCTGGTTGCTTCTCGCACTCGAAATGTGTCGCCGCGCGATCTCGCCAATTCTCGCTCATGACGTCGCTCCCATTATTGTCGGTTATTTTTGGCATTTCGGGCACCAGAACGTCGAACGACCATTCTGGGTGAAGCGTTTCACGGTGCCGTCGCAGCCCAGAGTCGGGCACTTCTCGCCTTCGCGGTCGTAGACCTGGAACGAATGCTGGAAATAGCCGAGTTCGCCATTGGTCTGGCGATGGTCGCGCAACGATGAGCCGCCGGCCTTGATCGCCTGGTTCAACACATCGTGGATCGCAGTGACCAGTCGTTCTGCGTGCTCCGTCGGCTCCGCCGTCTTCTTCCTGGCAAGCGTTGCCGCCAGCCGGCGCGGCGACAGGCGTGCGCGAAACAGCGCTTCGCAGACGTAGATATTGCCGAGCCCTGCGACCACGCGCTGGTCGAGCAGCGCCGCCTTCAGGCTGGTTTTCTTGTTGGCGCAGGAGTGCGCCAGCATCGCGGCATCGAATTCGTTGCCGAGCGGTTCGGGGCCGAGGCCCTTCAACAGCGGCTCGTCCTCGATCGCGTTGCGCGCGATCACTTTCATGTAGCCGAAGCGGCGCGGGTCGTTGAAGATGATCGCAGCCCCCGACGACATGTGGAAGATCACATGATCGTGCGCGCGGTCCCGATTGCGCTCGTAATGGAAATGTCCCGGCGCGGCCTTGTCATCGTCCTTGAGCACGCGGAACGAGCCGGACATGCCCAGATGCATCAAGAGCACGTCGCCCGAGGTCAGGTCCGCCATCAGATATTTCGCGCGACGGCCGAGACCCGCGACAGTTTGCCCTTCCAGCCGCGCGACAAAGTCTTTTTGAAAGGGAAACCGCAGGTCCTTGCGGCGGGCTTCCGCTTTCAGGATTTTCGCACCCTCCATGGACGGCTGCAGGCCGCGGCGGACGGTCTCGACTTCGGGGAGCTCGGGCATGGAAAGGTCATTCACGCGGGGCGGGATCGGCAAAAGTGTAAGCGGTTTTGCGCCCCTTCGCCCGCCAAATTAACAATTTGCCAACAATCCGCCAGATCACAGCCGGTTTGGCGGATTGTGCGCGGAGGTGCTGACGTGATAGCGCCATTGCGGCGGGCGCGCTATGGTCGCGCTCCTTAAGGTAATGCGTTGATGGATCGGCGGGACCAAACCACCCATTTCGGCTACAGGGACGTTCCCCTGGGCGAGAAACAGACGCTGGTGAACGAGGTGTTCCACAGCGTGGCGTCGCGTTATGACTTGATGAACGATCTGATGTCGATCGGCCTGCACCGGGTCTGGAAGGACATCATGATCACCCAGCTCAATCCGCCGAAGAGCGAAGCGCCGTTCGCGCTGCTCGACGTCGCGGGCGGCACCGGCGATATCTCTTTCCGGGCGGCGAAGGCGGGCGGTCCCGGTTTCCGCGCCACTGTCTGCGACATCAATGCCGACATGCTCGAGGTCGGCCGCAACCGTGCTCGCGCCCAGCATCTCGATGAACGGGTCTCGTTCGTCGCCGGCAATGCCGAGGCGCTCAGCTTTCCGGACCGTTCGTTCGACGCCTACACGATCGCGTTCGGCATCCGCAACGTGCCGCGGATCGATGTCGCGCTGCGCGAGGCCTATCGCGTGCTGCGACCCGGCAGCCGCTTCCTCTGTCTTGAATTTTCCACTGTCGACGTGCCCGGCCTCGACCGGCTCTACGACATGTTCTCGTTCAGGGTGATCCCGCCGCTCGGCCGCGCCGTGACCGGCGACGCCGAGTCCTATCAGTATCTCGTCGAATCGATCCGCAAGTTTCCACGGCCCAGCGCCTTTGCCGAGATGATCACTGCCGCCGGCTTTGCGCGGGTGAAATGGGAAATCCTCTCGGGCGGCATCGTGGCGCTGCATTCGGGCTGGCGTTTGTGATCTCTGCAACAACACACATCGCGCGCCTCGCCCGCGCCGCCTACGTCTTCGCGCGCGAGGGCGTGTTCGGAGTCGTCGATCCGGCCCTGGTGCCGCCGCCGGCACAACTCCTGGTGAAGCTCGCCCGCTTGGTCGAACGGCGCGGCGCCAAATCCGGCCCACGATTGTCGCGCGCGCTGACGCGGCTCGGGCCGGCCTATCTCAAGCTCGGCCAGTTCCTGGCCACACGGCCCGACGTGGTCGGCGTAGTGTTGGCCAAGGATCTGGAGAGCCTGCAGGACCGGCTGCCGCCGTTCCCGCAGGCCGAAGCCGAAGCTGTGATCGTGCAGTCGCTGGAACGCCCGCTGGCGCAGAGTTTCGTACGGCTCGGCCCCGCAGTCGCCGCCGCCTCGATCGCGCAGGTGCATCGCGGCGAGATCGAGCGCAACGGCGTGCGCCAGCAGGTGGCCGTGAAGGTGCTGCGGCCGAACGTCGCCTCCCGCTTCCGCCGCGATCTCTCCGATTTCTTCTTTGTCGCGCACAAGGCGGAAGCCCATTCGGCCGAAGCGCGGCGCTTGCGGCTGGTCGAGGTCATCAACACGATGTCGCGCTCGGTCGCGATGGAGATGGACCTCCGCCTGGAGGCTGCCGCCCTCTCCGAGATGGCGGAAAACATCAAGGACGATCCGGATTTCCGCGTGCCGGCGGTGGACTGGGACCGCACCACCCACAACGTGCTGACGATGGAATGGGTCGACGGCATCCCGCTGAACGACCGTATCAGGCTGGAGCAAGCCGAGGTCGATCTGCCCGATCTCGGCCGCAAGGTGATCCAGAGCTTCCTGCGTCACGCGCTGCGCGACGGCTTCTTCCATGCCGACATGCATCCCGGCAATCTCTTCCTCGACGATAACGGCCGGCTGGTGGCGGTCGATTTCGGCATCATGGGCCGGCTCGGGCAGAAGGAGCGGCGCTTCCTCGCCGAGATCCTGCTCGGCTTCATCACCCGCGACTATCGCCGCGTCGCCGAGGTGCATTTCGAGGCCGGCTATGTGCCGGGGCATCACTCGGTGGAGAATTTCGCGCAGGCCATCCGCGCCATCGGCGAGCCGATCCACAATCGCACCGCCGAGGAGATCTCGATGGCGCGGCTGTTGACGCTGCTGCTCGAGGTCACCGGCCTGTTCGACATGCAGACGCGTCCCGAATTGATCCTGCTGCAGAAGACCATGGTGGTGGTCGAAGGCGTGGCGCGCGGCTTCGACCCCAAGCTCGACATCTGGAAGATCGCCGATCCCGTGGTGCGCGAATGGATCGAGCGCAATCTCGGACCGGTCGGGCGCATCCAGGGCGCGATGTCAGGGGCCGGCGAACTCGCCCGCGTGCTGGCGCATCTGCCCGACATCGCCTCGCGCGCAGTGGCGGTGCTGGGTAGTCTGGAGAAGATGACGCGCGAGGGCGTCACGCTGTCCCCGCAGACGATCGCAGCGATGGGACAGACCGAGGGCCGCAAGAACCGCTGGCGGACCGTCGCGCTCTGGATCATCGCGGCCACTTTCATCGGAATCCTGATTGCGGTCCGGAATCTCTGATTGCAATGACAGCGCGTCTGATGCTAGCATTGCTGTCAAATCGATGGTGCGGCCATGGCCAATCTGACTATTCGCAAGCTCGATGACGCCGTTCGAGACGAACTGCGCCTGCGCGCCGCCCGTAACGGGCGCTCGGTCGAGGATGAGGTACGGGTCATCTTGGGCGAGGTGGTTGCGGGGCAGCCCTCCGAGGTCCCGCTCGCAGCTTCCGCGCGCCCGCAGGCCGCTGTAGCATCGGCCAATGGCCTCGCTCGCGTCACCCTGATCATCGGCGGCGGCATCGCCGCCTACAAGGCGCTGGACTTGATTCGGCGGCTCAAGGAGCGCCAGATTCACGTCCGCTGCGTGCTGACCAAGGCGGCGCAGCAATTCGTCACCCCGCTTGCCGCCAGCGCCCTGTCGCATGAGCGCGTCTATACTGACCTGTTCGATCCCGAGAGCGAATTCGATGCCGGCCACATCCGCCTGGCACGCGAGTGCGACCTGATCGTAGTGGCGCCGGCGACCGCGGACCTGATCGCTAAAATGGCGCATGGCCATGCCGACGATCTCGCCTCCGCGATCCTGCTCGCCGCCAACCGCCCGATCCTGCTGGCGCCGGCAATGAATCCGCTGATGTGGAACAACGCCGCCACCCGCCGCAACGTGCTGCAGCTCCGCCGCGACGGCATCCTGACCGTCGGCCCCAACGCCGGCGAGATGGCGGAGGCGGGCGAAGCCGGCGTCGGGCGGATGGCCGAGCCGACGGAAATCGCCGCCGCTGCCGAACATGTCCTGCGCCCGCCGCATCGGCGCCCGCTTCAGGGCAAGCGCGTGCTGATCACCGCAGGGCCAACGCATGAGGCGATCGATCCGGTGCGCTATATCGCCAACCGCTCCTCTGGCAAGCAGGGCTTTGCCATCGCCGCCGCCGCGCGAGATGCCGGCGCCGAAGTCGTCCTGGTCTCGGGGCCGGTCGATCTCGCCGATCCCCCCGGCGTGTCGGTAATCTCTGTGGAATCCGCGCGCGACATGCTGCACCGGGTGGAAGCGGCGCTGCCGGTGGATGTCGCGATCTTCGCGGCCGCGGTCGCCGACTGGCGGGTCGCCAATGAAGGCGAGCAGAAATTGAAGAAGACCACAGCCGGCGTGCCGTCGCTGCAACTGATCGAGAACCCCGACATCCTCGCCACCATCGCCAAGCTGCAAGACAAGCGCCCGCCGCTGGTGATCGGTTTCGCGGCCGAGACCGAGCATCTGATCGACAATGCGAAGGCAAAGATCGCCCGCAAGGGCTGCGACTGGATCGTGGCCAATGATGTTTCGCCGGCCACCGGCGTGATGGGCGGGGACCGCAACACCGTCCATCTGCTGACGCGCGAGGGCGAGGATATCAGCGTCGATTCCTGGCCGGTCATGACCAAGGAACAGGTCGCCACAGAACTGGTGGCGCGGATCGCGAAGGCTGTGGAGGCGAAATCGTGAGTGCGACAATCAAGGTCGATGTCAGGCAATTGCCGCATGGCGAAGGCCTTCCGCTGCCGACCTACCAGACCGCCGATGCCGCCGGGCTCGATCTGCTCGCCGCAGTGCCCGAAGAAATGCCGCTGGTGCTCGCATCAGGCAAATATGCGATGGTTCCGACCGGGCTGACGATCGCGCTGCCGCCGGGCTATGAGGCGCAGGTGCGGCCACGCTCGGGACTTGCCGCCAAGCACGGCGTGACCGTGTTGAATTCGCCTGGTACCATCGACGCCGACTATCGCGGCGAGATCAACGTGCTCCTGATCAATCACGGCGAGGCGCCATTTTCGATCCGACGCGGCGAGCGCATCGCGCAGATGGTGATCGCACCGGTCGTGCAGGCGGAACTGGTTCCCGTGACCGTGCTGTCCAGTACCGAACGAGGCAGCGGCGGCTTCGGCTCGACCGGGCGATAAGCCATTCGAATGCGGATAAAATTTGCGCTGGCGCATGAATTGAGCCCCGCATTTTTCACAGCGTGTCTTGCGTTCACGATCTGGACTCTTACTCGCTGAGTCAGCTTGAGGATATGCTTCCTCGATTCGTGAGCACGGCGGGGGTCTGACGCCGGGCTGAAGTCGTGCGTTCTGGGGCAATTTATGTCAGGCGTGGTCGCCGCAATGCGTCGAAGCCTGCTGTCGTGCACCTCACTGGCGCGCGACGGCCTGATGGGGCTCGCCGCTACATTGGCGCTGCCCACGGGATCGGCGCGCGCCGGTGACTGGCTGTTCGAGCCGGCGATCTCGGCGTGGTTCGACCTCGATCACCAGGAATTCGTTCTTTTCACCGCCGCGGTTGCGTTGCTCGGCTTTTCCGTGGTCGCCGCGATCCTCTTGATGCGCACGCGCGCTCGCGCCAGCCGGAGCGAGGGGCGCCTGCGCGCCGAGATCGCCGATCTGCAGGCCCAATCCGATCGTCTGCGCGCGCTGCTGTTTGCCGAACCGCAGGTCCTGATTTCCTGGGCGGCCGGCAACAATCGCCCCGAGATCAGCGGCGACATCGCATTGCTGACCTCGCAGGAGGCGACCCAGACCTCGCCCCAGCGCGTGCTGGCATTCGGAACCTGGCTGCCGCCGGAACCGGCGCTGCAGATGGACCACGCCGTCGACGCGCTGCGCGAGGCCGGCCAGGGCTTTCTGCTCAACCTCACGACCGCGAACGGCCGCGCGATCGAGGCCATGGGTCGCGCCATCGGCGGCCAGGCGATCGTGCGGATGCGCGAGCTCGGCGGCTTGCGCCGCGAATTGGCCGAGGCCAATCTGCGCTACAAGATGCTGCAGGAGGAAACCGAGCTGCTGCGCGATTTCGCCGCCGCCGCACCCTGGCCGATCTGGGCCAAGAATGCGCAGGACGATCTGCGCTATGCCAATACGGCCTATCTGCGGGCGACGGAGGGCGCGAGCATCGCGGATGCAATCACCCGCAATCTCGAGCTCCTGGAGAACGATCAGCGGGTCGAGATGGCCAAGGCGCTGCACGAATATGCAACCTATGCCGCGCGACTGCCGATCGTGGTCGGCGGCGAGCGGCGGATCTACGACGTGCAGGCGATGAAGCTTGCCGGCGGCAGCGCCGGCATCGCCATCGACGCCAGCGAGGTTGCCGCCCTTCGCGCCGCGCTCACCCGGATGGCGGAAGCGCATCGCCGCACCCTCGACCAGCTCTCTTCCGGCGTCGCCGTGTTCGACGCCGACCGGCGGCTCGCCTTCTACAACGAATCCTATCGCCGCCTCTGGGATCTCGATCAGGCATTCCTCGATAGCAACCCGGACGATTCCAGCGTCCTCGATCGGCTGCGCGCCGCGCGCAAGCTGCCGGAGCAGCCGGACTTCCGCGCCTGGAAGGCCAAGCTGCACGAAGCCTATCGCGCGGTCGAATCGGAGAGCTACACGTGGTTCCTGCCGGACGGCCGCGCGGTCAGTGTCGTCACCACGCCGAATCTCGAAGGTGGCGTCACCTATCTCTTCGACAACGTCACCGAAAGCCTCGATCTGGCGCGTCGCTTCGACGGCCTGATCCGGGTCCAGCACGAGACCCTCGACAATCTGAACGAAGCAGTCGCGGTGTTCGGCAGCAATGGCCGGGTGCAGTTGTTCAACCCGGCATTTGAGAAGATGTGGCGGCTGCCGGCGGATGCGCTGCGCGAGCAGCCGCATATCGAGACCGTAGAAGCGCTGTGCAGGCCGCTGTTCGACGATCCGATCGTCTGGCGCGCGCTGCGCGAGGCGATCACTGCGATCGAGAACCGGGCCCAGGTTGCGCTGAAGCTCGAGCGCAAGGACGGCAGCGTGCTGCATTGCATGACCATGCCGCTGCCCGACGGCGCGACCATGCTGACGTTCCAGGACATCACCGACACCGAGAATGTCGAACGCGCGCTGCGCGAGCGCAACGAGGCGCTGGAAGCGGCCGACCAGATGAAGGTCGATTTCGTCCACCACGTATCCTACGAATTGCGCGCGCCGCTCACCACCATCATCGGCTTTGCGCATTTCCTGTCTGATCCCTCGACCGGACCGCTCAACGCGAAGCAGGCCGAATATCTCGACTACGTCACCAAATCGACCAACGCGTTGCTCGCGCTCACCAACAACATCCTCGATCTCGCTACCATCGATGCCGGCGCGATGACGCTCGAGCTCGGCTCCGTCGATATCGGCAAGACGATCGAGGCCGCGGCCGAAGGCATCCAGGACCGGCTCGCGACCGACCGCATCACGCTCAAGGTCGACATCGAGCCCAATATCGGCGAATTCATCGGCGACGAACGGCGCGTGGTGCAGGTGCTCTATAACCTGCTCGCCAACGCCGTCGGCTTCTCCCCGCATGACGGGACGGTCACGATCTCTGCGCGACGTGCCGACCACAGCGTCGTATTCGCGGTGACCGACACCGGCCCGGGCATCGCGCCTGAGGTCAAGGACAAGGTATTCAACTGGTTCGAGAGCCATTCCCATGGCTCGCGGCACCGTGGCGCCGGCCTCGGCCTGTCGCTGGTGCGCTCCTTCGTCGAGTTGCATGGCGGCAAGGTCCGCGTCGATTCGACTGTCGGCAACGGCACGACCGTGACCTGCATCTTCCCGGTCGACCAGAACGCGCATCGCAACGCCGCCGAATGATTGTCACCAGCACATTCTCGGTCGCACTCGCCAATGAGGCGGCGACCGCGCATCTGATGGCGGATCTCGCGCTCTTGATCGGCCCCGGCGAAGTCATCGCGCTCTCCGGCGATCTCGGCGCCGGCAAGACCGCCGCGGCCCGCGCGCTGATCCGCTATCTCGCCACCGATGATACGCTGGAAGTGCCGAGCCCGACCTTCACGCTGGCGCAAACCTACGAGTTGCCGGCGTTCCCGCTTGTTCATGCCGATCTCTACCGCATCAATGACGCGAGCGAACTCGAGGAGATCGGGCTGTCGCCTTTGCCTGACGGCGCGGTAGCGCTGATCGAATGGCCGGAGCGCGCACCGGATGCCTTGCCGCCGGATCGTATCGACATCGCGCTGAGCCACCGGCCGGCGCTGGGATCGAACGCGCGGGCGGCCGAGATCACCGGCCACGGCAAGGCCGCCGCCGTCGTCACGCGGCTGAAGGCGCTGCGCCAATTCCTCGACAATGCCGGCTACATCGACGCGCGGCGCGAGCGCATGCCGGGCGATGCCTCGACCCGCTCCTACGCCCGGCTGTTCGACGACAATGGCAGCGTCATCCTGATGAATTCGCCGCGCCGCCCCGACGGGCCGCCGATCTATGACGGCAAGTCCTACAGCGCCGCCGTCCATCTCGCCGAAGACGTCAAGCCGTTCGTCGCCATCGACAACGGACTACGCGAGCGCGGCTTCTCCGCACCCGCGATCCGCCACTCCGACATCGATCTGGGATTCCTGATCACCGAGGATTTCGGCAAGGACGGCGTCGTCGAAGGCAACCCGCCGGCGCCGATCACCGAGCGCTATGAAGCCGCGACCGACATGCTGGCAGCCTTGCATCGCGAGAAGCTGCCAGAGGAGCTGCCACTGTCGCCGCAGCTCACCTACGACATCCCCGTCTTCGACATCGATGCATGGCTGGTCGAGCTGGGCTTGATGATCGAGTGGTACCTGCCGCAGCGCGGCGTCACCCTCGCATCGGGTTTACGCAATGAATTTCTCGCGATGTGGCGAACGCTCCTGGAAAAGCCGGCCGCGGCGCCACGGACCTGGGTGCTCCGCGACTTCCACTCGCCCAACCTGATCTGGCTCGGCGAGCGCACCGGCATCCTGCGGGTCGGCCTGATCGACTTCCAGGACGCGGTGCTGGGACCTGCCACCTATGACCTGGTGTCGCTGCTCCAGGACGCGCGGATCGATGTGCCCGAGCAGCTCGAGCTCACACTGCTCTCCCGCTACATCAAGGCGCGGCGGGCCACCGAGGAGCATTTCGACGCGGCCAGCTTCGCCGAGCTCTACGCGATCATGTCGGCCCAGCGTAACACGCGTCTGCTCGGGACCTTTGCGCGGCTCAACGGGCGGGATGGCAAGCCGCATTATCTCAAGCACCAGCCGCGGATCTGGACTTACCTCACTCGTTCACTGGCTCACCCGGCACTGGCCGGCCTCCGCGAATGGTACGCGGCCCACGTTCCGCCGCCGGTTTCCTGATTTACCCCCTGTTAGCCCAAGCCGCCCTAGTGTGACACACGCTCGGGATGCAGAGCGGCTGGATCATGTTCAGGATCATGATCGAGGTTAAGGATTGAGTCGGCCATGAAAGCAGAACGGCGCCGCGGCGAGCGTGTCACCTTCGAACGCGGCATTCCCGCGCACATGATGGGGATCGATGGCACGTGGCGGCGCGACTGCACCATGGAAGACGTTTCCGAGACGGGCGCCAAACTGACGGTCGAGGGCTCCGTGGAGGGCCTGCACCTGAAGGAGTTCTTCCTGCTGCTGTCATCGACCGGGCTTGCCTATCGCCGCTGCGAATTGTCCTGGGTCAACGGCGATCAGATCGGGGTCAATTTCCTCAAGCAAGGCGACAAGAAGAAGGCGGGCAAGCGCGGCTCGCAACCCGCCGAGGTCTGAAAACTGCTGTTTTGCAGCATGATCCGGAAAAGTGGAGACCGGTTTTCCGAAAAGATCATGCTCAAACAAAGAGATGAGATCATGATCCCGATTTTGTCGAATCGGATCATGATCCAGGACGTTTTCTTTCCCGTCGCACGGGCGTCATGTCCGGCGACTATCGCGTCGACCTTATGCGCGCCCCAAATCGGCGTGATAGGATAGCGCGCGTCACGATTTGAACGGTTCGAGAGCCCGGAAGAATGTCCGTCACCCCCCGTAGAGCCATGGTCCTCGCCGCCGGTCTCGGCCTGCGCATGCGGCCTTTGACCGACCATATGCCGAAGCCGCTGGTAAGCGTGGCGGGCCAGCCGCTGCTCGATCATGTCCTGGACAAGCTTGCCGCTGCCGGCGTGAGCGAGGCCGTGGTCAACGTGCACTATCTGCCCGACCAGATCATCGAGCACGTCAAGACGCGGAAGCAGCCGCGCGTGATCATCTCGGACGAGCGTGACAACGTGCTGGGCACCGGCGGCGCGGTCGTGAAGGCGTTGCCGCTGCTCGGGCGTGAGCCGTTCTTCCACGTCAACGCCGACACCATGTGGATCGACGGCGTGCGGCCGAACCTGGCGCGGCTCGCGGAGACCTTCGATCCTGCGAAAATGGATATTCTGCTGCTGATGGCGCCAACCGCGAGCAGCATCGGCTATGGCGGCCGCGGCGACTATTCCATGCTGCCGGACGGCGCCTTGCGCAAGCGGCGGGAACAGCAGGTGGTGCCGTTCGTCTATGCCGGCGCCGCCATCATGTCGCCGTCGATCTTTGCCGACGCCCCCGCAGGCGAGTTCTCGCTGACCAGGCTGTTCGACCGCGCCAACGAGCAGGAACGGCTGTTCGGGCTCAGGCTCGACGGTGTCTGGATGCATGTCGGAACCCCCGACGCCGTGCAAGCCGCGGAAGAAGCGTTTTTGGAAAGCGTGGCCTAGGCTAAGCCAACCCCAGCAATCGTCATGCCCCGCGCAGGCGGGGCATCCAGTACGCCGCAGCCTCTCGACTTATTCACTGGTGTCTGTGGAATACTGGCTCACTCGCCTTCGCGGGTGATGACCGGTGAACGGCGGTTCGACCGCGCGGCGATGGCCGCCTATATTATTGCCTGATTCCGAATCAGGCTCCTCATGCGCGTTTTCAGCGTCCCCCTCTCCGTCCCGTTCCTGCGTACCGTCATCGCCGCGCTGGTTGACGGTCGCCTGGTCAGGGGATTCGACGCGCGCGGCAATCCCGAACGGCTGGCTGACGCGACGCTCTATCTGCCGACCCGGCGCGCGGGCCGGCTTGCGCGGGAGATGTTCCTCGATGTCCTGGACACGGATGCCGCTGTGCTGCCGCGCATCATTGCGCTTGGCGACATCGACGAGGATGAACTCGCTTTCGCGGAAGAGGCGGAACAATTCAGCGGCGCAGCGCCGCTGGAGATTCCGCCCAAGCTTGGCGAGCTCGAGCGGCGGCTGACATTGGCGAGGCTGGTCGCGGCCTGGGCCAAGAGCCCGGTGACCGCGCCGCAGGTGGTCGGCGGCCCCGCATCGACGCTGCAGCTCGCCGGCGATCTCGCGCGGCTGATGGACGACATGGTGACGCGCGGCGTCGAGTGGAGCGCGCTCGACAGGCTGGTGCCCGATCAGCTTGACCAATATTGGCAGCATTCGCTGGATTTCCTGCGGATCGCGCGCGTGGCTTGGCCAGCCTATCTCGCCGAGGTCGGCCGTATCGAGCCGGCGGCGCGGCGCGACCTCTTGATCTCGGCCGAAACCGCGCGACTGACCGCACAATCCGATGGTCCCGTGATCGCGGCGGGCTCGACCGGTTCGATGCCGACGACCGCCAAGTTTCTCCACGCGGTAGCCAAGCTGCCGCACGGCGCGGTCGTGCTGCCCGGGCTCGATACCGATCTTGATGAAGAGTCCTGGGAGACGATCGGCGGCATGCGCGATGCCAAGGGCAAATTCACCACGCCGCCCGCATCGAACCATCCGCAATTCGCCATGCACGCGCTGCTCGATCGCTTCGCGATCAAGCGCGACGAGGTGGAGATTCTGGGCGCGCCGGCACCACGCGGGCGCGAGATGCTGATGTCGGAAACGATGCGGCCGTCCAGTGCCACGGCGCAATGGCACGACCGGCTGGAGCAGCCCGAGATCGCCGAGAAGATTTCCGCCGGCACGAACGGCATCGCCGTGGTGGAGGCGCCGAATCCGGAGATGGAAGCGCTCGCCATCGCCATTGCCATGCGCGAGGCGAGGCATCTCAATAAATCCGCCGCACTGGTCACGCCGGACCGCGCGTTGGCGCGGCGGGTGATGGCGGCACTGACGCGCTGGAATCTCGAATTCGACGATTCCGGCGGTGAAGCGCTGATGGACACGCCATCGGGCGTTTTCGCCCGCCTCACCGCGGAAGCCGCGACCAAGGGATTGGAGCCACCGACGCTGCTCGCGCTCTTGAAACATCCGCTGTTCCGGCTCGGCGCCGCGCCGGGCGCCTACCTTCGCGCGACCGAAGTCGTGGAGCTGGCGCTCTTGCGCGGCACGCGGCCGCAAGCCGGCAGCGAAGGCCTTGCCCGCGACTTCGAACGCTTCCGCAGCGAACTCGCCAAGCTGCGCCGCGGCGAGACCTCATCGCTTCATGCCCTCGAACAACGGACCCGGCTCCGCGACGTCGAGCTCGACCAGGCGCAGTCGCTGATATCAAAGCTGAGGGCCGCGCTTGCACCGCTTGAAAGTCTCAGCGCATCCAAGCCGTACGATTTTGCCGAGTTGGCGCTCCGTCATCGCGAGGCTCTCACCGCGTTGTCCTGCGATCAGCACGGCATCGCCGTCGCCTTCGAAGAGCAGGCCGGTTCCGTGCTCGCATCCGCGTTCGATGATCTCGTGGGCGCCAAGAAGCTGAGCGGCGTGATGGTCCCGCTCTCCGATTATCCCGACGTCTTCCAGACTGCGTTTGCCGACCGCATGGTGCGTCGCCCGGAATCGCCGCGCGCGCAACTGCACATCTTCGGCCAGCTCGAAGCGCGACTGACGGAAACCGATCGCGTGATCCTCGGCGGGCTCGTGGAAGGCGTCTGGCCGCCGGCGCCGCGGATCGATCCCTGGCTCAGCCGGCCGATGCGGCACGAGCTCGGGCTCGACCTGCCGGAACGGCGTATCGGCCTTTCCGCCCACGACTTTGCGCAACTGCTCGGCACTGACGATGTGATCCTCACCCACTCGGCCAAGGTCGGCGGCGCGCCGGCGGTGGCCTCGCGCTTCCTGCACCGGTTTGAGGCGGTCGCGGGCGAGGCGCGCTGGAAGGCTGCGAAAGCAGCGGGCGAGACATACGTCCATTACGCCGCCGAGCTCGACCGGCCGGACAAGGTCGAGCCGATCGCACAGCCCGCGCCGAAGCCGCCGCTTGCGACCAGGCCGCTCAAGATGTCGGTGACCGCGATCGAGGACTGGCTGCGCGATCCCTATACGATCTACGCAAGATATATCCTGCGGCTCGATCCGCTCGATCCCGTCGACATGCCGCTGTCGGCGGCCGATCGCGGCTCGGCAATCCACGCGGCGCTCGGCGAATTCACGCAAAGCTTCGCCGCCGCGCTGCCGGACGATCCGCTTCGCGCCCTGCGCGAGATCGGCGGCAAGCATTTTGCGCCGTTGATGGAGCGGCCGGAAGCACGGGCGCTGTGGTGGCCGCGCTTCCAGCGCATCGCGGCATGGTTTGCCGAATGGGAGACCGCGCGGCGCGGCGCTATCGCGGCGATCAATGCCGAGATCCGTGGCGAGATCGGCATCCCCCTCGACAATGCGCGCACCTTCACGCTTTCGGCGCGCGCCGACCGGATCGAGCACCACGATGACGGCTCTTTTGCGATCCTCGACTACAAGACCGGGCAGCCGCCGACAGGCAAGCAGGTACGCATGGGGCTGTCGCCGCAGCTCACGCTGGAAGCCGCGATCCTGCGCGAGGGCGGCTTTGAGGGAATTCCGGCCGGTGCATCCGTCGGCGAGCTCACCTATGTCAGGCTCAGCGGCAACAACCCGCCGGGCGAGCAGCGGACCTTGGAATTGAAGATCAGACCAGGCGATACGCCGCAATCGCCCGACGATGCCGCCGACCACGCGCGGAAGGAGCTGGAAAAACTGATCCGTCAATTCGAGGACGAGAACCAGGCCTACACCTCGCTGAATCTCTCGATGTGGGCCAACCGCTACGGCACCTATGACGACCTCGCCCGCATCAAGGAATGGTCCGCGGCCGGCGGCCTGGGAGTAGAGGAATGGTGAAAGCGCCGCGCCCCATTCCCGACGCGGTGCGCGCCACGCAGGCGCGCGCGTCCGATCCCAAGGCGTCCGCGTTCGTGTCCGCCAATGCCGGTTCAGGCAAGACCCATGTGCTGGTGCAGCGCGTGATCCGGCTGTTGCTGGAGGGCACACCGCCGGAAAAGATCCTCTGCATCACCTTCACCAAGGCGGCCGCGGCCAACATGGCCGAGCGGGTGTTCTCCACGCTCGGCCATTGGGTCACCCTCGACGATACGGCGCTGGACGCAGCGATCCGTGAAGCCGGCATTGCCCATCCCAATGTGAGGCTCCGACGGGAAGCGCGAAAGCTGTTCGCCTGCGCGCTGGAGACGCCGGGCGGGCTGAAGGTGCAGACCATCCACGCGCTTTGCACTCGCCTGCTGCAGCAATTCCCGTTCGAGGCCAATGTGCCGGCGCGGTTCGCCGTGCTCGACGAGCGCGACCAGAACGAGATGATGGAGCGCGCCAATCTCGCGGTGCTGCTGGAAGCCTCGCGCAATCCCGATAGCGCCACCGGGCGTGCGTTGATGGTGGCGATGGCGAGCGCGGCCGACGTCACCTTCAAGGACGTGGTGCGCGAAGCCTGCCTCAGCCGCGATCATTTCATGGCCTGGACCGATGCCGCGGGCAGCGCGGTGGCCGCCGCCGGCCAGATGTCGGCAGCACTTGGCGTCGCCGCTGATGATTCGATCGAGGACGTCGAGCGCGCGATCCTGGATGGTCCCTATCTGCCACGCGCGCGCTGGGAGGACATTGCGCTCGTCCTCGACACCGGCAACAAGTCCGACCAGGACCAGGCGTCACGCCTGCGTGAGGCGCTGGTCTTCACCGGCAGCGCGCAGGTCGATGCCTATCTTGGCGTCTTCCTTACCGACGCCGACCGCACGCCGCGCAAGTCGGTGGTGACGAAGAAATTCTTCGACAACAATCCCGCCATCGGTCGGCTGTTCGAAGCAGAAAGCCAGCGCATCCATCCGCTGATCGAGCGCCGCCGCGCCGTAACGATCCGCGACCGCACCGAGGCGCTGCTGCATATCGCGACTGCGGCGGCCGCGAACTACCGCCGCGAAAAGCTGGAGCGCGGGCTGCTCGACTATGACGACCTCATCGACAAGACGCTCGAGATGCTCGACCGCGTCTCCTCGGGTTGGGTGCACTACAAGCTCGACCGCGGCGTCGATCATGTGCTGATCGACGAGGCGCAGGATACCAGTCCCAAGCAATGGGACATCGTCGCGCACATCATCTCCGAATTCACCTCCGGCGCCGGCGCGCGCGACGGTGTGGTCCGCACCGTGTTCGCGGTCGGCGACGAGAAGCAGTCGATTTTCTCGTTCCAGGGCGCGGCCCCGCATGAATTCGATCTGCGCCGCCGGGAGCTGAAGAAGAAGTTCGAGGATGCCGGGCTGAAATTCGATCCTGTTTCCTTCACCTATTCGTTCCGTTCCGGGCCGGCGATCCTGCAATCGGTCGACCACGTGTTCCGTGAGCAGGAGATCTATCGCAGCATCCATGCGGTCAAGAACGGCTATCCGCTCCACAATGCGCTCGCCGACGCCGGTCCCAGCATGATCGAACTCTGGGAGCTCGCGGAAGCCGACGACAGGCAGGACATCGAGGGCTGGCGCGCGCCGTTCGACGGCGTCTCCGTCACCAGCCCCGAAGTGAAGCTAGCGAAGCGCATCCAGGCCGAGATCAGGCGACTGGTGGAAAGCGGCACCATGACTGGCAGCCGCGGCAACCGCCGGCCGCTCGCCTACGGCGATGTGCTGGTGCTGGTGCGAAGACGCGGCAACGCGTTTGACGCCGTGATCCAGGCGCTGAAACACGCCAATATCCCGGTCGCCGGCGCCGACCGGCTGAAATTGACCGAGCACATCGCGATCATCGATTTGATGAACCTCGCGGACGCGCTGCTGCTGCCGCAGGACGATCTGGCACTGGCGGTCGCGCTGAAGAGCCCGCTGTTCGGCCTCGACGACGACGATCTGTTCAAGCTGGCCTGGGAGCGCAAGGGATCGCTGCGCCACGCGCTGGCGCTGCATGCGG
Organism: Bradyrhizobium sp. Leo114; assembly: GCF_055229415.2. Taxonomy (NCBI): domain Bacteria; kingdom Pseudomonadati; phylum Pseudomonadota; class Alphaproteobacteria; order Hyphomicrobiales; family Nitrobacteraceae; genus Bradyrhizobium; species Bradyrhizobium sp. Leo114. Next base: position 22,893 of record NZ_JBUYEN020000008.1, read on the forward strand.
CGACCGATGAGCGCCTCGCGGGCGCGCTGAAACGGCTCGAACGATGCGAGCGGCGCTTTGCGGACTCTACGCCGTTCGCCTTCTATGCCTGGCTGCTTGGCGGCGAAGGCGGGCGGGCGCGCATCCTGCGTCGCCTTGGCCATGAGGCCAATGATGCCCTCGACGAATTCCTTGAGCTTGCGCTGGCCTATGAGCGCAAGGCACCCAGCTCGCTGCAGGGCTTTGTGGCCTGGCTGCGTGCCGCCGACACCGAGGTGAAGCGCGACATGGAGATTTCGCGCGACGAGGTGCGCGTGATGACCGTGCACGGCGCCAAGGGGCTGGAAGCCTCCGTCGTGTTCCTGGTGGACACCACCACCTCGCCCGCGGACACGCAACGGCTGCGGCTGATCCATCTGCCACAGGGCAACAGCGCGCCGCACGGGCCCGGCGTCGTGGTCTGGGCCGGCCGCAAGGCCGAAGATCCCGGTCCCGTCGCCAAGGCACGCGAGGCGATGCTGGAGGAGACGGAAGACGAATATCGCCGCCTGCTGTACGTCGCGATGACCCGGGCCGCCGATCGATTGATCGTTGGCGGCTGCCTGCCCGGCAACATGAAGAAGGTCCGGACCTCCTCCTGGTATGACCTGATCGACAAGGGCCTCGCCAATTCCGACCTCAGCTTGCAGGAGATCGAGACCCCGGCGGGCCTGGTGAAGCGTTATTTCCGGCCCGATGATGCCGATGCGACGACCGGCGTCACGGTGTCGGGGGCGCCGCAGCCGATCGAACTGCCGTCCTGGCTGCAGCGGCCGGCGCCGACTGAACTCGCCGCCGACAGCCGGCTGCGGCCATCCGACCCCAGCGACGACAGCCGCCGCGTCCGGAGCGGCGAGCAGCTCGTGCTGCGTGCCCGCGCCATCCAGCGCGGCACGCTGGTGCACCGGCTGTTGCAGTCGCTGCCGGATATCGCACCCGAGCGCCGACGCGGTGCGGCGCTGGCCTATCTCGAACGCAATGCCGAGGATTGGACCGCCGAGGAGCGCGCGGCGCTGGCCGAAAGCGTGCTGGCCTTGATCGGCGATCCGCGTTTTGCCGCGGTGTTCGCCGCCGGAAGCCGGGCGGAAGTCTCCATTGTCGGCCGGCTCGAACGGCTCGGACAATCGCCGGCGCTGGTATCCGGCCAGATCGACCGGCTGGTGGTGACGCCGAACGACATCCTGATCGTCGATTTCAAGACCAACCACGCCCCGCCGAAAACTGCGGCCGAGGCCCCAAGGGGCTACATCCGGCAGCTCGCGCTCTACCGGGCCGTGCTGCGCAAGCTTTATCCCGGACGTCCTGTCCGTGCCGCCCTGCTCTGGACCGAAAGTACTGAAATGATGGAGATTTCTGCCTCCTCGCTGGACAGGGAGCTGGCATCCCATCATGCTGGCGTGACCGAGCTTGACCCGGCAGGGGTGCGTTCATAAGTTTGTCGTACGATTCCGGCGCGACTCAAATCCCGCCTTTTTCTTCCAACCGAACGAGGTACCCCATGGCCGTTGGCAAGGTTTCTGACGCCAATTTCGAAGCCGAAGTGCTCAACGCGACCGGACCTGTCGTGGTCGATTTCTGGGCCGAATGGTGCGGCCCCTGCCGCATGATCGCGCCCGCGCTGGACGAGATCGCGGGCTCGATGGGCGACAAGGTCAAGATCGTGAAGCTCAACGTCGACGAGAGCCCGAAGACGGCTTCCAAATATGGCGTGATGTCGATCCCGACCCTGATGATCTTCAAGGGCGGCGAGATGGCCTCGCGCCAGGTCGGCGCGGCGCCGAAGGCGAAGCTGCAGCAGTGGATTTCCGCTGCGGTCTGATCCGTCTCCTTAGAATAATTTTCGACAACGGCCGGCGGATAGCCGGCCGTTTGCGTTGAGGGGGGTGTGTTGCGTTTGAGCATGATCCGGAAAAGTGGAAACCGGTTTTCCGAAAAGATCATGCTCAAACAAAAGGATCTAAAGGCCCTCGCCCGTGCCGTCTCCCCGCCGAAAGACTGCTTCCAAATCCACCGCGCTGGTCGCGATGGAGGCCCGTTCGGTCGATGCGATCCCGCGCGGCGACGAGTGGCAATATGAACCGAAATGGGACGGCTTCCGCTGCCTGGTCGCGCGTCAGGGCGAAAACGTCGACCTGCGCTCCAAGTCCGGCGAAAATCTCGGCCGTTATTTCCCGGAGCTGATCGCCGCCGCGCTCGAGTTGAAGGCGACTTCGTTCCTGCTCGACGGCGAAATTGTCGTGCCGCATGGCAAGACGTTCTCGTTCGACGATCTGCTGCAGCGGATTCATCCCGCTGCCAGCCGCATCAAGAAGCTGGCGCACGAAACCCCGGCGCTGTTCATCGCCTTCGACCTGCTCGCGACGGCCACAGAGAAGAAGCTTTCCGCCGAGCCGTTGAGCCAACGACGGCCAACGCTCGAAACCTTCGCCAAAGCGCACTTCAAGTCCACTCCAACATTTCGGCTATCGCCCGTCACCACAAGCTACGCCACGGCGGTGAAGTGGCTGAAGCAATCGGGCGGCGGGTTTGACGGTGTGATCGCCAAGCGCATCGACCTGCCCTATCAGGCCGGCAACCGCGAGGGCATGCAGAAGATCAAGAAATTCCGCAGCGCCGATTGCGTCGTCGGCGGCTTTCGCTACGCGAGCAACAAGATCGACGGCCGGAACGTCGTCGGCTCGCTCCTGCTCGGCCTCTATGACGATGACGGCCTGTTGCACCATGTCGGCTTCACCTCGGCCATCAAGCGCGAGGAGAAGCTGGCGTTGACGTCAAAACTGGAGACGCTGATCGCAAAGCCCGGCTTCACCGGGAATGCGCCTGGTGGCCCGAGCCGCTGGTCGACCGACCGCTCCGCGCAATGGTGTCCGCTGAAGCCGAAACTGGTGATCGAGGTCTGCTACGATCATTTCAGCGGCGAGCGCTTCCGCCACGGCACCTCGATCCTGCGCTGGCGCCCGGATAAGGCGCCGCGGCAATGCACCTTCGAGCAGTTGAAGCAGACGGCCGTCGATCCGATGAAGCTGTTGAAGGCGCAGGAATCGTAGCCCGGATGAAGCGCAGCGCAATCCGGGGCTTTCCGCACGTGGACAGACTTCCCCCGGACTACGCTCCGCTCCATCCGGGCTACGGCATCGTGCTAGCGGATCCACCCCGTCGCCAGCGCCGATGCCAGTTCCAACTGGCCATTCTCGCGCGCCAGCGCGGCCATGGCGTCGTGATCGTAGGGCACATGGCGGAACGTCACCCGCCAGGCACCGTCGGCTAATTCCAGGATCGCGTAGCGCGCGTCGGGCGTGCCCGCCTCCACGACATGCTTGTACGGATGGACGTCGCGATAGCCAGGAGAACCGACGCTGCCAGGATTGACGATCAGGCGGCCGTCACGAAGCCGCACCGCACGCGCGAGATGGCTGTGGCCGCAGAGCATGAGCGGCTGGCTGATGCCGCCGGCAGCTTGCTCGATCGTCTCCAGCGATGCCATCCGCACCGTGCCATCAGGCCGCACTGTCTCCAGCCAATAGACTTCATCGTCGGCAGGCGTCGCATGGCAGAGAAAGACCTGATCACGGAACACCCGTGTCGGCGGCACGGTACGCAGCCAGTCGAGATGGCTTTGATCGAGTTGCGCGTACGCCGGCCGGTCCCACGAGCCCATCTTCTCCGGCGGCCGATCGATGAGATAGCGATCGTGATTGCCAAGTACGTGAACGGCACCGAGCGCCATCAGCGTGTCCATCGTCCGCCGCGCGTCCAGCGGACCGCTCGCCATGTCGCCGAGATTGACGATATCGGCAATCCCCTGCGCGCGGATATCAGCAACCACAGCTTCCAGCGCCAGATAGTTGCCGTGCACGTCGGCGATGGCGGCAAAGCGCAGCGTCATGCCGGCGGCGTGCCGTTCACGTCGAGCACATGGCCGGCGAGATAGAGCGAGCCGGTGATCAGGATGCGCGGCGGCACCTCGTAAGCAAGCTGCGAAAGCGCATGCAGCGCGGCCTCCACGCTCGCTGCGATCTCGACGCGCATGCCGAACGCGCGCGCCGCATCCGCCAGCCGCTCCGGCGGCATCGCGCCCGCACGGCCCGGAATCTCGACCGCGATGATGTGGCGCGTCAGACCGGCGAAATTGGCCAGGAAGCCGGACGCATCCTTGTTCGCCATCATGCCGGCGATCACCACCAGCGGACGCGACACGCGCTCTTCGAGATCGCCGACCGCAGTGGCCGCCACGCGCCCGCCTTCGGCATTGTGTCCGCCATCGAGCCAGATCTCGGAGCCCGGCGGCGCCAGATTGAGCAGCGCGCCCGACGCCAGACGCTGCATTCGCGCCGGCCACTCGGCATTGACGATACCGGCCTCGAACGAGGCGATCCCGATCTTGAACGCGTCGATCGCACGCAGCGTCGCGATCGCCAGCCCCGCATTGTCGAACTGGTGACGGCCGAACAGTTTTGGCGCTGCCAGATCCATCAGGCCGCGGTCATCCTGATAGACCAGCCGGCCGCGCTCGACCCCGACATGCCATTGCTGTCCGGCCACGTGCAGCGGCGCCCGTCGGCGCGCCGCCTGAGCCTCGACGACGGTCATCGCATCAGGCGACTGCTCGGCACAGATCACCGGCACGCCGCCCTTGATGATCGCGGCCTTCTCGCCTGCGATCGCGGTCAGCGTGTCGCCGAGGAATTCGGTGTGATCCATGCTGATCGGCGCGATGACGGAGGCGAGCGGCGTCTCAATCACATTGGTCGAATCCAGCCTGCCGCCGAGACCGACCTCCAGCAGCGTGACGTCGGCCGCATGCTGGGCGAACAGGCAGAACGCCGCCGCGGTCTCGATCTCGAAGATCGTGATCGGCTGGCCGTCGTTGACGCGTTCGCAATGTTCGAGCACCGCGCGCAACTCGTCGTCGCCGACCAGCGCGCCGCCGCCGGCGCGGCCAAGGCGATAGCATTCGTTCAGTCGCACCAGATAGGGCGAGGTGAAGACATGCACACGCAAGCCGGCCGCTTCCAGGATCGCACGCAAATAGGCGATCGTGGAGCCCTTGCCGTTGGTGCCGGCAACATGGATCACCGGCGGCAGCTTGCGCTCGGGATGATCGAGCCGCGCGAGCAGGGCGTGCATGCGATCGAGGCTAAGGTCGATCGTCTTCGGATGCAACGCCGACAGGCGCGCAACCAACTCGCCGAGCGGCGGCGATGGCTGGGCGGCCGGTACGCTCACGCGTGCGGCGCTGCCGGCACGGTTTCTGGTGCCGAGACGATCTGGGTGGGTGCCGTGACCTCCGGCGCAGGTTTCGAGGGCACCTGCAGCGGCGGCGATTTGGTGAGCAGGCGGCACAGCCGTGCCAGCGTCGCGCGCATGTCGTGGCGATGCACGACCATATCGACCATGCCGTGGTCGCGCAGATATTCGGCGCGCTGGAATCCGTCCGGCAGTTTCTCGCGGATGGTCTGCTCGATCACGCGCGCGCCGGCAAAGCCGATCAGCGCGCCGGGCTCGGCGATATGCACGTCTCCCAGCATCGCATAGGAGGCGGTGACGCCGCCGGTGGTCGGATTGGTCAGTACGACGATGTAGGGCTGCTTGGCTTCGCGCAACATCTGCACGCCCACGGTCGTGCGCGGCATCTGCATCAGCGACAGAATGCCTTCCTGCATCCGCGCGCCGCCCGAGGCGGCGAACACGATGAAGGGCGACTTCTTCTCGACCGCGAGCTCGAGCCCGCGCACCATCGCCTCCCCGGCAGCCATGCCGAGCGAGCCGCCCATGAAGTCGAAATCCTGCACCGCGATCACGACGCCCGCGCCCTCGAGCTTGCCGTATCCGACCTTGATCGCGTCATTGAGACTGGTCTTGGCCCGCGCATCCTTGATGCGGTCGACATATTTGCGCTCGTCGCGGAACTTCAGCGGATCGGGTGTTACGTCCGGCAGCGCCACGTCGAACCAGGTCTCATTGTCGAAGATCGACTTCAGCCGCGCCACCGCGCCCATGCGCATGTGGTAATTCGAACCGGGGATGACGAACTGGTTGGCCTCGACGTCCTTGTAGAACACGAGCTGCCCGGAATCCGGGCACTTGATCCAAAGGTTCTCCGGCGTCTCGCGCCGCAGGATGCTGCGGATCTTCGGCCGGACGACATTGGTGAGCCAGTTCATGCTTCGCTCCGAAATGCGGTCGGTTCCGCATTGGCTGAATATATGGCGGGCCGGGTAACGCCCGGCAAGCCGCCTGCAACGACGATTGCAGCCTATTCGGCCGCTTGTTTGGCGCCCCGTACGCCCTGTGACAGCGCGGCGGCAAGGTCGGCCACGGCGGTCACAGTCTTGGCGGTAGCCCGCCCCTCCGCGTCGAGGCTGCCGCGCAAGGCATCGACCAGCGCGGTGCCGACCACCGCACCATTGGCGCTTTCGGCAATGGCCCGCGCGGCTTCCGGGGTGCGGATGCCGAAACCGACGCAGACCGGCAACTTGGTATGCCGCTTGATGCGCGCCACCGCTTCGCCGACCGCCGTAGCGTCCGCCGCCGCGGCACCGGTGATGCCGGTGATCGAGACATAATAGACAAAGCCCGAGGTGTTCGCGAGCACCGCCGGCAGGCGCTTGTCGTCGGTGGTCGGCGTCGCCAGGCGGATGAAATTGAGCCCGGCGTTCATCGCCGGCAGGCACAGCTCGGTGTCCTCCTCCGGCGGCAGGTCGACGATGATCAGGCCATCAACGCCCGCGGCCTTGGCATCGGCGAGGAACTTGTCGACGCCGTAGATGTAGATCGGGTTGTAATAGCCCATCAGCACCAGCGGCGTGGCGTTATCATCCTTGCGGAAGCTGCGCACCATTTCGAGCGTCTTCTTCAGCGTCATGCCGCCCTTGAGCGCGCGCAGCCCCGCTGCCTGGATCGACGGCCCATCCGCCATCGGATCGGTGAAGGGCATGCCGATCTCGATGATATCAGCACCGGCATTCGGCAGAGCCTTGAGGATGTCGAGCGATGTCGCAGGGTCGGGATCGCCGGCCATCACGAAGGTGACAAAAGCGGAGCGGCCCTGCTTCGCAAGCTCGGCAAAACGTGCATCGATACGGGTGGTCATGGCGCGGCATTCGCTGTGCTATACCTCTCCCCTCCGGGGAGAGGTCGGCTGCGCAGCAGCCGGGTGAGGGGGATGGAGAGGTTCAAGGCAAGAGCACGAAGCCTCCGCGCGTCGCAGACCAGCGCCGAGGCCAAACTTTGGCAGGCATTGCGCAACAGGAAGCTGGCGCGATGGAAATTCCGCCGCCAGCATCCAATCGATCGGTACATCGTCGATTTCGTCACGCTCGATGGGAAATTGATCGTCGAGGTCGACGGAGCGACCCATTCCAGGGACTCAGAGATCAAGTACGACGAGGCGCGAACAAAGGTTCTCGAAGCCTGCGGCTTCCTCGTCGTGCGCGTCTCGAATACGGACGTATATGAGAATCTCGACGGGGTGCTTGAGATGATCGAAACCTCACTTCGGTTCGAGTGAGCGGAGAGACCCCTCACCCGGCTGCTGCGCAGCCGACCTCTCCCCTGCGGGGAGAGGTCAGAAAGGGAGCGGCGGCGAGAGGTCACTTGTTTCGGCCCTTCAAGATGTCGCCGACTTGCGGCACGTCCTTGTCGCCGCGGCCGGAGAGGTTGACCACCATCAGGTGATCCCTGGGCCGCTTCGGTGCGAGCTCCATCACCTTGGCGATGGCATGTGCGGGCTCGAGCGCCGGGATGATGCCTTCGAGCCGCGACAGCAACTGGAAGGCTTCCAGCGCTTCCTCATCGGTCGCCGAGAGATAGTTGACGCGGCCGGTCTCGTGTAGCCAGGCGTGCTCGGGGCCGATGCCGGGATAGTCCAAGCCGGCCGAGATCGAATGTGCCTCCTGGATCTGGCCGTCTTCGTCCATCAACAGATAGGTGCGGTTGCCATGCAGCACGCCGGGCCGGCCACCCGCGATCGACGCCGCATGCAATTGCGTCAGTCCGTGACCGGCGGCTTCGACGCCGAAGATCTCGACCGAGGGATCGTCGAGGAAGGGATGGAACAGCCCCATCGCATTGGAGCCGCCGCCGATGCAGGCGACGAGCGAATCCGGCAGGCGGCCCTCGACCTCCTGCAATTGCTGGCGCGTTTCGATGCCGATGATCGACTGGAAGTCGCGCACCATCATCGGATAGGGATGCGGGCCAGCCACCGTGCCGATGCAGTAGAATGTGTCGTGCACATTGGTGACCCAATCGCGCAGCGCATCGTTCATCGCATCCTTCAGGGTGCGCGCGCCCGACTGCACCGGGACCACCTTGGCGCCCAGCATCTCCATGCGGATCACGTTGGGCTGCTGCCGCGCGACATCGACCGCGCCCATATAGACCACGCATTCGAGCCCGAACCGCGCGCACAGCGTCGCGGTGGCGACGCCGTGCTGGCCGGCGCCCGTCTCGGCGATGATACGCTTCTTGCCCATGCGGCGCGCCAGCATGATCTGGCCAAGCACATTGTTGACCTTGTGCGAGCCGGTGTGGTTGAGCTCCTCGCGCTTGAAATAGATTTTTGCGCCGCCGAGATGCTCGGTCAGCCGCTCGGCGAAATAGAGCGGCGACGGCCGCCCGACATAGTGCTTCAGATGGCCGTCCATCTCCTTCTGGAAGGCAGGATCGGCCTTGGCCTCGGCATAGGCTTTTTCGAGGTCGAGGATCAGCGGCATCAGCGTTTCCGCGACGAAACGTCCGCCGAAAATGCCGAAATGCCCGCGCTCGTCGGGACCGCTGCGGAAAGAGTTGGGTAGTGCTGGGCTCATCGAACCATCAATTCTTCTGTGGCGCGCGCGGGCGCGCTGTCTCTACTCCCTCGCCCCGCTCTTGCGGGGAGAGGGTCGGGGTGAGGGGCTCTCGCCGCAAATTCGCTAGCAGTTGTGATCGCGGAGACTCCCCCTCACCCGGATCGCTAACGCGATCCGACCTCTCCCCGTGAACGGGGAGAGGTGAAGGGACGCCACGCGCGGCGCGGATGAAAGCGCGGATCAGCTCGGGATCCTTGATGCCGGGCGACCGTTCGACGCCGGACGAAATATCGACGCCGCCGGCACGGGTGACACGGACGGCCTCAGCGACATTGTCGGCATTGAGCCCGCCTGAGACCATGAAGGGCAATGCAAGCTCGAGCTGTTCCAGCACGTGCCAATCGAACACCGCCCCGAGCCCGCCCGGCCGGGTCGCGCCCTTCGGGGCCCGCGCGTCGAACAGGATGCGGTCGGCGACGGCGGCATAGCCTGCGAGCGGCGCGAGATCGGCCGCCGTTTCGACGGCGAGCACCTTCATCACTTGCAGGCCGAACCTCTGCTTGATGTCGCGCACGCGCGCCACCGTCTCCTTGCCGTGCAGTTGCAGGATGTCGGGCTGCAGCGTCTCGACGATGTTTTCGAGGGTGGCGTCATCCGCATCGACGGTGAGCGCCACCTTCACGGCACGGCCTTTCGCCTGCCGGCCGAGCTCCCGCGCGGTCTCGAGCGAGAGATGCCGCGGCGAGGGCGGAAAGAACACGAAGCCAACCATGTCGGCACCGGCATCGAGCGCGACGTCGAGCGTCTCGCGCGTGGACAGGCCGCAGATTTTGACGAGCAGGGACATGGTCTCTCAGGAGCGCTGCAACGGCCGAAACTTGCAGCTCCGGCACGGACGGGGCGGGTTCTACAACGTCGCGCCCTGCTTGTCTCGCCCGACGACCCCCGCTGAACCGCCATTTGATGGGGCTGTGAGGCGACGCCGTTCGGCTTGAGCTGCGGCCAAGGTCGCCCGCAGATCGGCCAGCTCCGCCCGGGCCTGCCGGGCGTCAGCCTCATGCTGTCGCGCCGCGCGGCGCCAGCGATGCTGCTGGAACCAGGTCGCCACCCCGCCCGCGAGCACGCCCAGGATCGCCACGATAATGAGCACGAGGAACAACGGCAGCGTTATCGCCACCGTCGGAGTGGTCGAATTGAACGGATCGAATGAAACCGTCACCAGGTGACGGTTCGCAACAGCGAAGATGATGAAGAACAGGCCAAGCAGGATGACGAGCAGCGTCGTGAAGAACTTTCGCATCACCATCCCTCGCATCGGCCGACAATCGCGTGCCGATCTATAGCAACCGGAGACGCGGATGCGCCAGCGAACTCCGCGAGATCAGGCGCTCGATTCCGGCGAGTTGCCGCCGCTGGCATCGCTGTCGCGGTTCAGGCGCTCGCGCATTTCCTTGCCGGTCTTGAAGAACGGAACGCTCTTCTGATCGACCGGCACATGCGCGCCCGTTCGCGGATTGCGGCCGGCCCGCGCCGGACGATGCTTCACGGAGAATGCGCCGAATCCACGCAGCTCAACCCGATCGCCGCGCGCCAGCGCAGCCACGATCTCATCGAGGATCGCATTGACGATGTTCTCGACATCCCGCTGGTAGAGATGCGGGTTGTGCTCGGCGATACGCTGAACAAGTTCGGATTTGATCATCGAGAGTGTGGCCCGGGACCTTGCGGATATCCATTTCCGTGAAAATGCCTTGAACTGTCAAGACGCTAAATCACTTTTGGCGCCGATGAAGAGCCGTGACAAATGGCCCGGGACCGGCTTTTCGCGATTCCCGCAATACGGGAGTGCGGCCGGAGACCGATTGTGCGCATCTCAATTGCTCCCCGACGGCTGCCAAAGCGCCAGCAAGCCATCCATGCCGAACCGATCGACTGCCTGGACCAGGCCGGCCTGCTCAATGCGGCGCGCAATCGCGCTCAAACCAAATGCATCAAGCGTGACCGAAGCGGCCGTGCGCAGGAATGTCAGATCACCGAAGCGCGGATTGAGCTTGTAGTCGCGGACCGGCAATTCGCTCTTGATCTTCTTCTCCTGAACCAGCCAGGCGACCGCAGCCCTCTCATCGCCGAGCTGATCGATGAGCTTCAATTCCACCGCCTGCCGGCCGGTGAAGACACGCCCGTCCGCAACCTTTTCAAGCAGGGCATCATCCATGCCGCGTCGCTCCTTCACGAGGCCGCGGAACCAGGCATAGGAATCCTTCACCAGCGCATCGATCGCGGCGCGCGCTTCCGGGCTGGTTGGCTCGAAGCCGTTGGGCGCGGCTTTCAGCGGCGAGGACTTTATCTCCTCGACCTTCACGCCCACGGTTTTCAGGAGTTCGCTGACATTCGGGAACTGGAACAACACGCCGATCGAGCCGACCAGCGAGCTCTGCTGCGCGACGATGTGGTCCGCGGCAATCGCGGTAATGTAACCGCCGGACGCCGCCAATCCCTCGACCACGACGACCAACGGCTTCTTCGCCTTCAGCCGCGTCAGCGCGTCGTAAAGCTGCTCGGAACCGGCGGTGGTGCCGCCGGGCGAATTGATATGGACGATGACGGCCGCAGCTTGCGACTTCTCGAGCCGCTCCAGCGCCTCGACACGATCCTGGTCGCTGCGGATCAGGCCCTCGATATTGATGCGCGCGATCGATCCCGCCGCCGTCAGCGAGCCGCGCCCACCCGCGACGATCACGCCGACGCCGACAAGGGCCGCGATCGCAACCACCGCGGCCGCGACGCGCCAGAAGGTCAGCTTGCGGCGAATCCGACGACGATCGACGATCACGTCTGAATCAAGCGACATCGAAAATCTCCAAAAGAGCTCAACGCGTTCTTGCAATCACAGGATGACGGAGAGGTTATCAAAATACATCAATTGCGGTGCAATATGAAGAAAACAAGGCTGGCATAGAGTTACAAGCGTAGCACGGATGGAATACGCCGAGATACGCGGCCGTAGCCCCTGAACAAAAAAGCCCCGGCCGAAGCCGGGGCTTGATGATGCGACGAAGAAAGCAAGTGCTCACTTCTCGTTGGCACGATTCTTGAGTGCAGTGCCGAGAATGTCGCCGAGCGTCGCGCCCGAATCCGAGGACCCGTACTGCGCGATGGCTTCCTTCTCTTCGGCCACTTCCAGCGCCTTGATCGAGACCTGCACCTTGCGGGCCTTCTTGTCGAACTGGATCACCCGCGCATCGACCTTCTCGCCGACGGCGAAACGTTCGGCGCGCTGATCGTTGCGGTCGCGGGCGAGTTCCGAGCGCTTGATGAAGGTGGTGAAGTCGGTGCCGGAGATCTTCACCTCGACGCCGCTCTCCTTCACTTCGAGCACTTCGCAGGTCACGACCGCGCCCTTCTTAACGTCGCCCGGCTCGGCGAAGGGATCGCCCTCGAGCTGCTTGACGCCTAGCGAGATGCGCTCCTTCTCGACATCGACGTCGAGCACGACAGCCTTCACCAGGTCGCCCTTCTTGAAGTTGTCGATCACCTGCTCGCCCGGAAGCTTCCAGTCGAGATCGGACAGGTGCACCATGCCGTCGACATCGCCTTCGAGACCCAGGAACAGGCCGAACTCGGTCTTGTTCTTGACCTCGCCCTCGACCACCGAACCGACCGGATGCTTCTCGACGAAGACTTCCCAGGGGTTGCGCATGGTCTGCTTGAGGCCGAGCGAGATGCGGCGCTTGACCGAATCGACTTCGAGCACCTGCACCTCGACTTCCTGCGAGGTGGAGACGATCTTGCCGGGATGCATGTTCTTCTTGGTCCACGACATCTCGGAGACGTGGATCAGGCCTTCGATACCAGGCTCGAGCTCGACGAACGCACCGTAGTCGGTGATGTTGGTGACGCGGCCGGTGAAGCGGGCACCAAGCGGATACTTCGCCTCGATGCCCTGCCACGGATCGTCCAGGAGCTGCTTCATGCCCAGCGAGATGCGGTGCGTCTCGTGGTTGATCTTGATGATCTTGACCTTCACGGTCTGGCCGATTGAGAGCACCTCGGTCGGGTGATTGACGCGGCGCCATGCGATATCGGTGACGTGCAGCAGGCCGTCGATGCCGCCGAGGTCCACGAACGCACCGTAATCGGTGATGTTCTTGACCACGCCGTCAATCACCTGACCCTCTTCGAGGTTCTGCACCAGCTCCTGGCGCTGCTCGGCGCGGGTCTCTTCCAGCACGGTGCGGCGGGACACCACGATGTTGCCGCGGCGGCGATCCATCTTGAGGATCTGGAACGGCTGCGAATTGTTCATCAACGGCGCGACGTCGCGGATCGGACGGATATCGACCTGCGAGCGCGGCAGGAAGGCCACCGCACCGTCGAGATCGACCGTGAAGCCGCCCTTGACCTGGTTGAAGATGACGCCGGTGACCTTCTCGTTGTTCTGGAACGCCTTCTCGAGCTTGCCCCAGCTCTCCTCACGCCGCGCCTTGTCGCGGGACAGCACCGCTTCGCCCAGCGCATTCTCGATGCGGTCGAGGAACACCTCGACCTCGTCGCCGACCTTGAGATCGCTTTCGCGGCCGGGGCCGGCGAATTCGCGCAGCGCCACGCGGCCTTCGGTCTTCAGGCCGACATCGATGACGGCCATGTCCTTTTCGATGGCAACCACCTTGCCCTTGACGACCGAGCTCTCCTGCAGATTGCCGCCGGCAAAGGATTCATCGAGCATCGCGGCGAAATCGTCGCGGGTAGGACTATAGGAAGCAGCAGTATTCGAAGCCATATGTTCTCCAGATGCGGGTGTCTTGCCGGCCGTTCGGGTTAAGGGCGCACCGCGCATGTGGTGTCAGGTCCGCAAATCCTGACGACCGCTCCTTGCGCGAGTGCGCAAAAGCGGGCCGGCAGCAAGCCACATGTTCGATACGTTGATGGCGCGCATTCCGCAAAAGTGGAAACCGGTTTTGCGAAAGAATACGCGTGACGTAGATGTCCGAGCCCGGAAACGAAGGATCGACATCAGGAACCGATGGAGCGGGCGCTCCTCCAATATCGGCCGGGACTCATACCCCGCTGCCGGCCCGCTCGGGCGGCCCCGACATAGTCGATGGCGGCACGGACCCTGCTGATATAATATCCACCGCTATTTTCGGCAAGCCGGAAATGCCCGATTTGCGGGGCTTTAATGCTGACACAAGCCTTAACAATGCCGGACTGCATTTGAACAATAATTGACTGTGTTGCGCGAAAGGCATCTGGCAGGGCTTGTGGCGGAACCCGGGCTTAAGTGAGCCCGCGCATAGTGCCGGCCCACCCAAGAGACAGGGGAACGACCATGAAAAGCGTGATCGCCCTGGCCGTCGTTGCCGCGTTCGCACTCGGCCATGCCATCGCCGCGATGCCTGGCGCGGCGGCGTCGATGCGGACCTTTTCGGCTGCACAGTCTTCCTCCGGCCTGGCTGACCAGGAATCCTCGACGCGCTAGACCAGTCCACGCGCCGCGCGCACCGCTTCGACAATGTCGATCGCGGCGCGCACGCCGGCCTCGATATCGAGATCGGAATTATCCAGCGTATGCGCATCTGGCGCCGCCTTCAGTGGGGCCACCGGGCGGTTCTTGTCGCGCTCGTCGCGCTTGAGAATATCGGCCAGCACCGCGGCCTCGTCAGCGTCCTCGCCGCGCGCGCGGGCCTCCAGCGTCCGCCGCCGCGCCCGCACACGCGGATCGGCGACGACAAAGATCTTCACATCGGCATGCGGGCAGATCACGGTCCCGATGTCGCGCCCGTCAAGCACCGCGCCGGGCGGATCGGCGGCGAACTGGCGCTGGAAATTGACCAGCGCCTCGCGCACTTTCGGGATCGCCGAGACCACGGAAGCCGCATCGCCGATCCGCTGCGTCTTCAGCTCGGGATGGCCGAATTTCTCGGGGTCGAGTTCCATCGCCGCCTTGATCGCCCGCGGCTCATCGGTGAGATCGGCACCGGCATCAAGCAGCGCCTTCGCCACTGCGCGATAAATCACCCCGGTGTCGAGATGGCGGTAGCCATAGTGGGCGGCGAGCCTCTTTCCCAGCGTACCCTTGCCGGATGCGGCCGGCCCGTCGATAGCGATGATCATGAAAACTCCGCGCCGAGCGAGCGCATCATCGGAATGAAATCCGGGAAACTGGTGGCGATGAAGGCGGTGTCGTCGATCGTCACCGGCCGGTCGGCGGCGAGCCCCATCACCAGCGCCGACATCGCGATGCGATGATCCATGTGGGTGGCGACCACGCCGCCGCCGGGCACATGGCCCTTGCCCTCGACGATCAAATCGTCGCCGGAAATCTCGACCTTGACGCCGTTGACACGCAGCATGTCGGCGGTGGCTTCGAGGCGATCGGATTCCTTGACGCGCAATTCCTGCAGGCCGCGCATGATGGTGGTGCCCTCGGCGTAAGCGGCCGCCACCGCGAGCACCAGATATTCGTCGATCATCGACGGCGCGCGTTCCGGCGGCACCTCGACCCCGCGCAATTTGGAAGCACGTACGCGCAGGCGCGCCATCGGCTCGCCGCCGTCCATGCGCAACTCGTCCTCCTCGATCGAGGCGCCCATCTCGCGCAGCGTGGTGAACAGTCCGGTGCGCAGCGGATTGGTCATGACGTCGGGCAGCACGATATCGGAGCCGCCAACGACCAGCGCCGCCACGACCGGGAACGAGGCCGAGGAGGGATCGGCGGGAACGACGACCTCGGCGCCGTGCAGTTCGCCCTGGCCGGTCAGCGCGATCCGGCGGCCGTGGCTACCTTCCTTGCTCGAGGTGAGCACGGCGCCAAAATGCTTCAGCATCAGCTCGGTGTGATCGCGGCTGGCCTCCTGCTCGATCACCGTGGTGACACCGGGCGCTGCCAGCCCCGCCAGCAGCACCGCGGACTTGATCTGGGCCGAGGCGACAGGGGTCTTGTAGACGATCGGCACCGGGTTGCGGGCGCCATGCAGCGTTAATGGCAGCCGGCCGCCCTCTCTCATGTCCCCCGCCCTCGCGCCCATCAGTTCCAAGGGATCGAGGATCCGCCGCATCGGCCGCGAGCGGAGCGAGGCATCGCCGTCGAAGATCGCCGTGATCGGACAGCCGGCAACCGCTCCCATCACCAGCCGGCAGCCGGTGCCGGAATTGCCGAAATCGAGCGGCCCGGCAGGCTCCGCGAAGCCCCCGACACCGACGCCCCGGACTGACCAGGCAAACGGGCCGGTACGCTCGACCTCGGCTCCGAGCGCCCGCATCGATTTGGCGGTATTGAGCACGTCCTCGCCCTCAAGCAGCCCGGAAATCCGGCTTTGGCCGACCGCCAGCGCGCCCAGGATCAGGGCCCGGTGGGAGATCGACTTGTCGCCGGGGACGCGGGCCTTGCCGCTCAGGGGACCGCTCGCGCGGGCCTCCAGGGGGGTCTTGGAGGGGGTTCTTTCGGGGTTCTGGTGGTCGGAATGGGCCAAGATAACGTCCTCTCGCGGCGCGGCAGGTAACATATCGAACCCCCGGCGTCACCCGGTGACAAATGCCCGCAAACCGCTATTGACAGCGGCCCCTCAACTAGCCAAGTGAAGCACCGCTTTTCAGAAAATTCCTGGGATCACCACGTGGCCAAGTCCGACCTCGGAACCAAACGCATTTGCCCGACCACGGGCAAGAAGTTCTATGATCTGAACAAGAACCCGGTTATCTCGCCTTACACCGGCGAAGTCGTGCCGATCGCCCCCGTGGCGCCGCCGCGCACAACCCGTGGCGCCAGCGCCGCTGCGGCCACCACCGCTGCGGATATGCCGGAGCCCGCGGAGGCCGAAGAATTGGTCTCGCTCGAGGAGGCCGACGCCGAGGAGAACACCGGCAAGGTCAAGGCCGTCGTTCCCGAATCCGAGGACGACATCGAGATCGACGAGACCCTCGAAGACGATGACGATGATGATTCCACCTTCATTGCCGACGAAGAAGAAGGCGATGAGGACGTCACGGACATCATTGGCGACGTCGGAGGCGATGAAGAGACTTGAGATCGATCCAGAACTGTGTTCTGGGTCTCTCCGCGCGAGTCGGATGCGGCTCGCGATCCCTTAAGGGGCCATAGCTCAGCTGGGAGAGCGCTTGCATGGCATGCAAGAGGTCGGCGGTTCGATCCCGCCTGGCTCCACCACGCTTCGCCCTTCGGGCTACGCGTGGCGCAGCCGCGCGAAGCCCGAAGGGCGAAGACGGGCTGCCCAGGACGCCGCTCGTAGACCTCCTACCAGACATTCCTGATGTGGTACGTCTACATCATCCGCAGCATCAATTTCCCGGACCAGGAATACATCGGCGCCACTGCGGATTTGAAACGGCGCTTTCCGGAACACAATGCCGGCAGGTCCGCGCACACCGCCAAGTTCAAGCCATGGCAACTGATCTGGTACTGCGCCTTCCCCGATAAGTACAAAGCGCTCGCCTTCGAGAAATATCTCAAGTCCCACTCCGGCCGAGCCTTCGCCAAGAAGCGCCTCTGATCCCCCTCACTCCCCCACCGCCGCATTCAGCCTGTCTCGCAGCGCGACGATCTCGTTCTTCATCGCCGAGAGTTCGGGGATCGAGCAGGCCGAAGCAACCAGGACCTGCTGCGGCACTGCTCTCGCCTTTTCCTTCAGCGCCTGCCCCTGCGGCGTCAGCGCGATCAGCACCTGCCGCTCGTCCTCCTTGCTACGTGTGCGCTTGATGAACTGCGCCGCTTCCAGCCGCTTGAGCAGCGGCGTCAGCGTGCCGGAATCCAGGAACAGCCGCTCGCCGATATCCTTGACCGGAACACCGTCCTTCTCCCATAGCACCAGCATCACCAGGTATTGCGGATAGGTCAGGCCGAGCCGGTCCAATAGCGGCTTGTAGACGCGGTTGAACGCGTGCGCGGCCGAATAGATCGCAAAGCAGATTTGATTGTCGAGCCGTAGCGGCTGGTCCGCGACCGCCAATTGTTTCCGTGCCATTTCTCAGCCTCGTCAGAATCTAGGTTCATTGTGGGCCGGTGCGGCCGCACATTCAATTGCGAACAATTAAATGTGAGGCCATGCGTTTTATATTGTGCGCAATCTAATTGTCTGCAATATAAGTGGCGTCGAAACCATTGATGAGGGAGACACCCCATGTCCGTGAACGTGCTCTACAAGACCAGCGCAAAGGCCACCGGCGGCCGCGACGGCCATGCCGCAACGCTCGATGGCGCGCTCGACGTCAAGCTCACCACCCCGAAGGAGCTCGGCGGTGGCGGCGGCGCCGGCAACAATCCCGAGCAGCTCTTTGCGGCCGGCTACGCCGCCTGCTTCATCGGCGCGATGAAGTTCGTGGCCTCGCAGGGCGGCCCGAAGGTGCCCGCCGACGCTTCGGTGACCTCGACGGTCGGTATCGGACCGCGCTCCGAAGGCGGCTTCGGCCTCGATATCGCGCTCGACATCTCCCTGCCCGGGCTCCCGCGCGCGGATGCAGAGGCGCTGGTGGAGAAGGCCCACCAGGTGTGCCCCTATTCCAACGCCACGCGCGGCAATGTCGATGTACGCCTGAACGTGGTGTAATCCGTATGGCGGAATAGCCCGCTGATTTTTCGCGGCGGGCTATTCGCGTTGCGATCGGTGACGGCATGCCCCCACGCGCGATAGGGCATTGCCGCCGCGTTCGAAGACCGCTAGCTCTGGCGAGCCCTCCATCTGTTTGACTTGAGGTTTCCCATGAGTTCAGAAGCGGTCGCAGGCGCGATGGCCGGCCTGCGCGTGATCGATCTGACGCGCGTGCTCGGCGGTCCCTATTGCACCCAGATTCTCGCCGACCACGGCGCCGACGTGATCAAGGTCGAGCCGCCCGCCGGCGACGAAGTGCGCGACTGGGGCCCTCCCTTTCATGAGGAGGATGCGGCCTATTTCGTCGGCATCAACCGCAACAAGCGCTCCATCGGGCTCGACCTTGCCTCCGAAGGCGGCCGTGCCGTGCTGATGAAGCTGCTCGAAGGCGCCGACGTCCTGATCGAGAATTTCAAGCCGGGCACGCTCGACAAATGGGGCATCGGCAACGACGTGCTACGCGCGAAATTCCCACGCCTGGTGCATTGCCGGATTTCCGGCTTCGGCGCCGACGGCCCGCGCGGCGGCAATCCCGGCTATGATGCGATCATCCAGGCCATGACCGGCATGATCGCCGCCACCGGCTCGCCGGAAAGCGGCCCGATGCGGATCGGCGTGCCGCTGGTCGACATCACCACCGGGCTCTATGCGGCGATCGGCATCCTGATGGCGCTGTCGGAGCGGCAGCGCTCCGGCCTCGGCCAGTTCCTCGAGACCACGCTGTATGAAACCGGCCTTGCGATCATGCATCCGCACACGGCCAACTATTTCATGCACGGCAAGCCGCCTGGCCTCACCGGCAACGAGCATCCCAATCTCGTTCCTTACGCGATCTTCCCGACCAAGACCGACAACATCTTCATCGGCGTCGGCAATGACGGCACCTTCCGCAAACTGGCCAAGGAGATCGGCAAGCCCGAGCTCGGCACTGATCCGCGCTTTGCCCGCAATAAGGATCGCATCGCCAACCGCGACGCGTTGCGTGCCGAGCTTGCCGCGGTGTTCAGCCAGTATGAGGCCGAGCCGCTGTGCAACCGCCTGCTCGCGGCCGGCCTGCCGGCGGGCCCGGTGCAGAAGATCGACCAGGCGCTGACCAACCCGCACACGATCTATCGCGGCGATATCATCGAGAAGGATTGGTACAAGGGCGTCGCCTCGCCCGTCCGGCTGGAACGCACCAAGCCCAGCCTGCGCCGCACTCCGCCGAAGTTCAGCCAGCACGCCGCCGAGGTGCTCGGCGAGTTCGGCTATTCGCAGGCAGAAGTCGAGGAGCTCATCGCCAAGGGCGTGGTCTGCGGGCCCGAGCGGAAGCGCTGATCTGTCCAGGCTACGTGCTCGTCATTCCGGGATGCGCCGAAGGCGCAGCCCCGGAATCCATCGGGCCACAAACGATGTGGATGAATGGATTCTCTGATGTGCAATTGCACATCATAGCTCACGCAGAGCCTGTCATCGGGCCGCGCCTTGCGCGGACCCGTTGGCGTGCCCAGGAATGACGGCTAAAGCCAGCGCCGGCCCCCGACGTTCGGGGCGCCGTCATCGGCGCTGTTAGTGGTTTCTACCTTTCGCCGGCTTCCCCGGTACCCTGATCTTCGCTTATAGGTCATTTGCACGTCATTCCGCGCTGTTAGCGCAACCGGCGGAGATGGCGGCTCAATGGGAGGGGTTTTGATGGCTTTTCGACAGTTCGGCGCTGCAGCGGCAATCGCGGTCGCACTGGCATTCGGCGCTTCGCCGGCATTTGCGGTGACCGAGATCCAGTGGTGGCACGCCATGACCGGCGGCAACAACGACGTCGTGGTCAAGCTCGCCAATGACTTCAATGCATCGCAAAGCGAGTACAAGGTCGTTCCGACCTACAAGGGCGGCTATGCTGATACAATGAATGCCGGCATTGCCGCGTTCCGCGCCGGCAACGCGCCCCACATCATGCAGGTCTTCGAGGTCGGCACCGCCACCATGATGGCGGCCACCGGCGCGATCAAGCCGGTCTATAAGCTGATGCAGGAGGCCGGCGAGAAATTCGATACGAGCAGCTACCTGCCTGCGATCACCGGCTACTACTCGACCTCGAAAGGCGAGATGCTGTCCTTCCCCTTCAACTCGTCCTCGACGGTGATGTGGGTCAATCTCGACGCCCTGAAGAAGGCTGATATCGCCGAGATTCCGAAGACCTGGCCGGACGTGTTCGCCGCCGCAAAAAAATTGAAGGCCGCCGGCTACAGCAATTGCGGCTTCTCCAACGCCTGGGCGACCTGGGTCAATCTCGAGCAGCTCTCGGCCTGGCACAACGTGCCGCTGGCCAGCAAGGCCAACGGGCTCGACGGCTTTGACACCGTGCTGCAGTTCAACGGACCGCTGCAGGTCAAGCATCTCGAAAATCTGGTCGAGCTGCAGAAGGACAAGACCTACGACTATTCCGGCCGCACCAACGCCGGCGAGGGCCGCTTCACGTCGGGCGAGTGCCCGATCTTCCTGACCTCGTCGGCCTTCTTCGGCAATGTG
Source organism: Bradyrhizobium sp. Leo114 (assembly GCF_055229415.2). Lineage (NCBI taxonomy): Bacteria > Pseudomonadati > Pseudomonadota > Alphaproteobacteria > Hyphomicrobiales > Nitrobacteraceae > Bradyrhizobium > Bradyrhizobium sp. Leo114. The sequence goes on from NZ_JBUYEN020000008.1 coordinate 43,813, forward strand.
AAGTCGCAGGCCAAGTTCAACTGGACCAACGCACCGATGCCCTACTATCCCGACGCCAAGGGCGCGCCGCAAAATTCGATCATTGGCGGGGCCTCGCTGTGGGTGATGGGCGGCAAGACGCCTGCGGAATACAAGGGCGTCGCCAAGTTCCTTGCCTTCCTCTCCGATACCGACCGCCAGGTCGAGATCCACAAGGCCTCCGGCTATCTGCCGATCACCAAGGCCGCCTACGAGAAAGCGAAGGCAGAGGGCTTCTACAAGGATCAGCCTTATCTGGAGACCCCGCTGAAGGAGCTCACCAACAAGGAGCCGACCGAGAACTCGCGCGGCCTGCGCCTTGGCAACATGGTCCAGCTTCGTGACCTCTGGGCCGAAGAGATCGAGCAGGCGCTGGCCGGCAAGAAGACGGCCAAGCAGGCGCTCGATGCCGCCGTCGAGCGCGGCAACCAGATGCTCCGGCAGTTTGAAAAAACCGCTGTACGCTGAGATCTCTCGCTTCATTCTGATATCGTCGTCCCGGCCTTGAGCCGGGACGACGGCGAATCTGGGGTGTCATGCAGAAGCAGTCGGTTTTCCAGTCGAAGCTGTTGCCTTTTGCGCTGGTCGCGCCGCAGCTCGCGATCGTCCTGATCTTCTTCTATTGGCCGGCCGCGCAGGCCGTGGTGCAATCCTTCCTGCTTCAGGATGCGTTCGGGCTCTCGACCAGTTTCGTCTGGTTCGAGAACTACCAGGACATCCTGAGCCAGCCGGATTATTGGGCGGCGATCGTCAGGACTTTCGTTTTCTCCTTCGCCATCGCGTTCTCGTCGCTGTCGTTTGCGCTGCTGCTGGCTGTGATGGCCGACAAGCCGCTGCGCGGCGGAACGCTGTATCGCACGCTCCTGATCTGGCCCTATGCGGTCGCTCCGCCGGTGGTCGGCGTGCTCTGGGTGTTCATGCTGCACCCCTCGCTCGGGATCCTGGCGCGGGGATTGCGCAGCATGGGCATCGACTGGAATCCGCTGCTCGACGGCAATCAGGCCGCGCTCCTGATCATTCTCGCCGCCGCCTGGAAGCAGCTTTCCTACAATTTCCTGTTCTTCCTCGCTGGCCTGCAGAGCATTCCGAGAAGCGTGCTTGAGGCGGCCGCGATCGACGGCGCGCGCCCGATGCGGCGGTTCTGGACGGTGACGTTCCCGCTGCTGTCGCCGACCATCTTCTTCCTCCTGGTCGTCAACATCGTCTACGCCTTCTTCGACACGTTCGGCATCATCGACACGATGACGCGCGGCGGACCGGCGAAGGCCACCGAGACGATGGTGTACAAGGTCTATGTCGACGGCCTGCTCGGCGGCAACCTCGGCGGCTCGGCGGCGCAGTCGGTGATCCTCATGATCATCGTCATCGGCCTCACGGCAGTGCAGTTCCGCTTCGTCGAGCGCAAGGTGACCTACTGATGGTCGAGCAGGAAGGCATCCAGCGCTACGTCGCGCATGCGATCCTGTGGATCGGGATCGCGATCGTCGCGTTTCCGGTCTATCTCGCCATCGTTGCGTCCACCCAGGAAAACGCCGCGATCGCCAACGGCCAGATGTCGCTCCTGCCCGGCGGACATTTCCTTCAGACCTACTACCAGACCATTTTCGTCGGCACGAGCGGCTCGACCCGCGAGCCGGTCGGCACCATGCTGCTCAACTCGCTGGTGATGGCGCTCTTGATCGCATTCGGCAAGATCGCGGTCTCGATCATCTCGGCCTATGCCGTCGTCTATTTCCGCTTTCCGTTCCGGATGACGATGTTCTGGCTGATCTTCATCACGCTGATGCTGCCGGTCGAGGTGCGGATCTATCCGACCTACAAGACCGTCGCCGACCTGCATCTGCTCGACAGCTATGCCGGCCTCGCGCTGCCGCTGATCGCATCCGCCACCGCGACCCTGCTGTTCCGCCAGTTCTTCATGACCGTCCCCGAGGAGTTGCTCGAGGCGTCGCGGATCGACGGCGCAGGGCCGCTCAGGTTCTTCTGGGATACGCTGTTGCCGCTGTCGCGCACCAACATGGCGGCGCTGTTCGTCATCCTCTTCATCCTCGGCTGGAATCAATATCTCTGGCCGCTGTTGATCACCACGCGCGACGACATGCAGACGATCCAGATCGGCATCCGCAAGATGATCACCACCAGCGACGCGCTGACCGAATGGCCCGTGGTGATGGCGACTGCCGTGCTCGCGATGCTGCCGCCGGTGTTCGTGATCGTAGTGATGCAGAAGCTGTTCGTACGCGGACTGGTGGAGACGGAAAAGTGAGACATGGCTAACGTCACCCTCCGCAGCGTCCGCAAGACCTATCCGGGCGGCTTCGAAGCGATCAAGGGCATCGATTTCGAGGTCGGCGACGGCCAGTTCTGCGTGCTGGTCGGCCCGTCCGGCTGCGGCAAGTCGACGCTGCTGCGCATGGTGGCGGGACTGGAGACCATCACCGGCGGCGAGATCGACATCGGCGGCCGCGTGGTCAACCGGGTCGAGCCCGCCGATCGCGACATCGCCATGGTGTTCCAGAACTACGCGCTCTATCCGCATATGAGCGTCTACAACAACATGGCCTACGGCCTGCGCAACCGCCGCATGCCGGAGGCGGAGATCAGGACGCGCGTCGAGGAAGCCGCGCGCATCCTCGAGCTTGCCGCGATGCTCGACCGCAAACCGCGGCAGCTCTCCGGCGGCCAGCGGCAGCGCGTTGCGATGGGGCGCGCGATCGTGCGGCAGCCGAAGGTGTTCCTGTTCGACGAGCCGCTGTCGAACTTAGATGCCAAGCTGCGCATCGCGATGCGTGTCGAGATCCGCAAATTGCAGCGCCGGCTGAACACGACCTCGATCTACGTCACCCATGACCAGCTTGAGGCGATGACGCTCGCCGATATTCTCGTCGTGATGAACGGCGGCTTGGTCGAGCAGATCGGCAATCCGCTCGAAATCTACCAGAAGCCGGCAACGACCTTCGTGGCCGCCTTCATCGGCGCGCCGCCGATGAACCTGATGCCGCTGGCTTCCGAAGAGCTCAGGTCGCAGCTCGCCGGCGATATCAGTGCCGGCAAGGCCGGCATTCTCGGGATCCGGCCCGAAGACTTCGTGATCGCGAACGAATCGGTCGCCGGCGGCATCGCGCTTGGCCTCACCGTGGAGGCGATCGAGCATGTCGGCGCCGAGACCTTCGTCTACGGCACCCGCCAGCGCGAGGAACAGGGCGTGGCCGCCAACCCCGGCGAACTGCCGCCCGGCGAGGTCATCGTCCGGGTTCCCGGCGCGACCGGCCCGGCGATCGGCGAGCGCATTCGGGCGGTCGCCCCCCGCGACAAATTGCACCTGTTCACGGCCGATGGCCGGAAACGGATCGGCTGAGGCTTGGGCCGAGGTCCCCTTCCGCCGTCATTCCGGGGCCCGCGGCGGGAACCCGGAATCCATTGGGCCACGAGCCTCGCGGTGAAATGGATTCCGGGTTCATCGCTTCGCGATGCGCCGGAATGACGGCGTTTGAGGTTGGCACTGGCCCGATTAACCCCGATTCCACAGGTGCTTGAACCCACCGCGAATCGCCCCCATATTCGCTCATGACCGGAGGGCAAGAGGCCCATCGGTTGCATGGGGTGCCGCAAGGGCCCCTCAAAGTCGCTTCGAGAGGACTTTGGATGTCTCGTGTTCCAACGTTGTCCAGTCCGTTCCTTTTGGGATTCGACGAGATCGAGCGTGCGCTCGATCGGGTCGTGAAAGGCGCCGACGGCTATCCTCCATACAACATCGAGCGGTTTGACCGGTCCAACGGCCAGCCCGAACGCCTGCGCATCACGCTGGCAGTGGCGGGGTTTACCCGCGACCAACTCGATGTGACGGTTGAGGAAAACCAGCTCGTGATTCGGGGCCGCCAACAGGAGGACAAGGCTCGGCAATACATCCATCGCGGCATTGCCGCGCGCCACTTCCAGCGCACTTTCGTGCTGGCGGAGGGGATGCAGGTGCTGGGCGCCGATCTGAAGAACGGGCTGTTGTCGGTCGATCTGGCCAGGCCGGAACCTGAAAGGGTCATTAAGACAATCGCCATCAACGAACACGAATAATGGAACGAGGAGCGGACTCGACCGCTTATTCGACAGAGGAGTCGAGACCATGAGTGAAGTGAGTACGACGTTAGAACGCGATAGCGTGTCCCCGGAGGCGCTGGCCCATCTGGGCGAGGGTCATATTGCCTATGTGAAGCAGGTCCGTTCCGAGGATGTACCGGATCTCTTTCCCCAGGCGCCGAAGATTGCGCCGGGACTCAAACTCTTCGCGCTCCATGCCGCCGACGGCACGCCGATGATGCTGACCGATAGCCGGGAAGCCGCGGTCGCCAACGCCTGGAGCAACGAGCTGCAGGCCGTCAGCGTGCACTGACGCGTTGATGTCATGGCTGACTGAACGCGGCAAAATACGAATTCAAATGCGCGGGCTGTCTTCGATCGAAGATGGTCCGCGTATTTTTTTGTCTCGTGGAGAATGCGTGCGAGCGCTAAGCCGCGCTTGCCGGTGGCAGCGCGAGCACCGAGTAGATTGCCTGCGCGTCGCGGGAGGCACGCAGCTTCTTGGCGACGTCCTGATCGCGTAACAGGCGGGCGATGCGCGCCAGGGCCTTGAGGTGATCGGCGCCGGCGCCTTCGGGGGCGAGCAGGAGGAAGATGAGGTCGACCGGCTGACCATCCATCGCCTCGAAATCGATCGGGCGCTCCAGGCGCGCGAACAGGCCGAACAGCTTTTCCAGCTTCGGCAATTTACCGTGGGGAATGGCGACGCCGTAACCGACTGCGGTGGTGCCCAGCTTCTCGCGCTGCAGCAATACCTCGAAGATCGAGCGTTCGTTCTGCCCCGTAAGAGTTGCGGCCCGCGCGGCGAGCTCCTGCAGCGCCTGCTTCTTGCTGATAACTTTCAACGCCGGGAGAATCGCCTCCGGTGCGACCAGATCGGTAATCGTCATGGGGCGTTCCGAGGGTGAAGTGAACCGTCAAGTTGCGAAATAGGTTGTCAGGCGCAGGCGTCAAGAAGATGAATCGGGAAGCGGCTTTTTGGCCCAAATCCCGATCGGGCGGCTTCTACTCCAAGGCATGAGCCGTGCCAACTCCCGCCGGCTAGTTCCCTTGAGCCTATGCTTAAGGGCGGCGGACCATAGGGACGGCCACGGGGCGCGTCAATGCGGAACGGCATAACCATCATGGATTAACCATGGGGGGATCGACCCAGCCCACATTGCCGTCCGCCCGGCGGTAAATGATGTTCACACGGCCGCTCCCACCGTGCTGGAAGACCAGGCAGGCTGCGCCGGTCAGGTCCAATTCCAGCACCGCCTCGCTGACCGACAGCCGCTTCAGCGAAGTGGTCGCCTCGGCGATGATCACGGGACTGTATTCGGTGACTTCCCCTTCGCCTTCCGCCGGCGCCTCGATCACATAGCTTGGCGCATCCAGGGGGACGCCGTTGAGCTCGGCAAGGGCGGCGGAGGCCGCGTAGGCCTTGCGGGCCGAGCGGTCCTTGAGCCGGCTCTTATAGCGGCGCAGGCGCTTCTCGATCATCAGGAGCGCGGCGTCGGCGCTGGCATAGGCGTCGGGGGCGTTCGAATCCGCCTCCAGCGTGATCCCGGAATCCAGGTGCAGCGCACAGTCGGTGCGGAAGCCGAAGCCGTCCTTGCTCAGCGTGATATGGCCGGAATAGTTGCCGTCGAAATATTTCTTCAGAACCTCATCGGTGCGCTCGTTCACGCGTGCGCGAAGCGCCTCGCCGATTGAGATGCTCTTTCCCGAGATTCGAAGGGTCATTGCGTGCCTCTATGCCTATGAACCCCCCGATCGCTTCGGAGGGGTGCCAAGACTAGCGCGATTTAACGCGAACGCAATTACACCGGTGCGGTATCGCGCGACCGGTCAGGAGAGGAAGCAGGTGCTGAAAGGGCGTTTCCAAGCATGCTCTGTTTGTCGCGGCGGCGCTGCACCGAGGAAGGAATTCGCATCGCTTCGCGATACTTCGCGACGGTGCGGCGGGCGATATCAATGCCCGACGCGCGCAATCGTTCCACGATCGTATCGTCAGAGAGGATCGCGGACGGCGATTCGGCGTCGATCAACTGCTTGATGTGATGACGCACGGCTTCGGCAGAATGCGCCTCGCCGCCGTCGGCGGAGGCGATCGACGCCGTGAAGAAGTACTTGAGTTCGAAAGTGCCGCGATTGGTCGCCATATATTTGTTGGCGGTCACACGCGACACCGTCGATTCGTGCATCTGGATCGCATCCGCCACGGCTTTCAGATTGAGCGGCCGCAGGTGCGCCACGCCGTAGGTGAAGAAGCCGTCCTGCTGGCGCACGATCTCGGTTGCAACCTTGAGGATGGTGCGGGCCCGCTGATCGAGGGCGCGCACCAGCCAGGTCGCGTTCTGCAGGCAATCCGTAAAATAGGACTTGTCGCCGTCCTTCCGGATCGTCTTGGACAGTTCGGCATAATAGGTCTGGTTCACTAGGACGCGTGGCAAGGTGTCGCTGTTGAGCTCGACATGCCAGCCGCCATCGGGTCCCGGCCGCACATAGACGTCCGGCACCATGGTTTGCGTCCGCGACGTGCCGAACTTCAGGCCCGGCTTCGGATCGAGCCTGCGGATCTCGCCGATCATGTCGGTGATGTCTTCGTCATCCACGCCGCACAGCTTCCGCAGCGATGCGATGTCACGCTTGGCGAGGAGATCGAGATTTTCGACCAGGGCTTGCATCGCCGGGTCGTAGCGATCGAGTTCGCGGAGCTGGATCGCCAGGCACTCGCTCAAGTTTCGCGCGCAGACGCCGGGGGGATCGAATTTCTGCAGCACCGAGAGCACTGCATCGACCTCCTGCTGCGGCGCACCGAGCCGCTCAGCGGCCTGTCCGAGGTCAGGCGGCAGGTAGCCGGCCTCATCGACGAGGTCGATCAGATACTGCCCGATCATACGCTGCGAAGGCGAGGCGAACGCGACCGCAAGCTGCTCGGCGAGATGGTCGGCAAGCGTCAGCTCGGCGGCGACAAAGGCTTCAAGGTTGTAGTCCTCGTCGCTCGAGGCACCGCCGCCCCATTCGGTATAGGCGGTCGGAGCCGCGTCTTTTGCGGCACGTTCGGCAGCCTCCGCCGGCTCCTCGGAGAAGACATTTTCGAGCCCGGTATCAAGCGTCTGCTCGATCTCGGCGCGGCTGCCGAGATCACGATTCAGCCATTCTTCCTGGCCCGGCTCGAAGCCGTCGGCGGAACTCGCCGCCTCGCCACCGGCTTCGCCATAGCTGGAACCGTCAGGATCAGAAAATTCCTGCCGCTCCATCGCAGGCTCGCCCGGCACCGGCGGTTCCGGACCGTCGCTGCTGCGTTCCAGCAGCGGGTTCCGTTCCAGCTCCTCCTCCACGAAGGCCGAGAGGTCCAGGTTGGACAATTGCAGCAGCTTGATCGCCTGCATCAACTGCGGCGTCATTACCAGCGACTGCGACTGGCGGAACTCTAGTCTCTGGGTCAGTGCCATGGAGGCAAGAACGGTCCAAAAAAGAAGTTGGCTCGATTCTTGCTTAGCCTAGTCCAAGGCCAATGTACACGGCTTGACGGATCGGAAAGAAGGACTAGAGGCGGAATTCTTCGCCAAGGTAAAGCCGGCGGACATCCGGATTGTTGACGATCTCATCCGGACTGCCTTCCGTCAAGATTTCCCCGGCGTAGACGATGTAGGCGCGGTCGGTCAGGCCGAGTGTTTCCCGCACATTGTGGTCGGTAATCAGCACCCCGATACCGCGATTGGTCAGGTGGCGGACCAGATCCTGGATATCACCGACCGCGATCGGGTCGATGCCGGCGAAGGGCTCGTCGAGCAGCATGTAATTGGGACGCGTCGCCAATGCGCGGGCGATCTCGACGCGGCGGCGCTCGCCGCCGGATAGCGCGATCGACGGTGTCTTTCGCAACCGCGTAATGTTGAACTCGTCGAGCAGCGCATCGAGTTCCGCCTCGCGCTTCTTCCTTGAAGGCTCGACCACTTCAAGCACTGCGCGGATGTTCTGCTCGACCGACAATCCGCGGAAGATCGAGGCTTCCTGCGGAAGATATCCGATGCCGAGGCGGGCGCGCTGATACATCGGCAGTTTCGTTACATCGTGGCCATCCAGCTCGATGGCGCCGCGATCGGCCTTGATCAGCCCGGTGATCATGTAGAACACCGTGGTCTTGCCGGCGCCATTGGGGCCGAGCAGGCCGACCGCCTCGCCGCGGCGGACATAGATGCTGACGCCGCGCACGACCTGGCGGCTGCCGAAACTCTTTTCCACGCTATGCACAGCCAGATAGCCCGGGCGCCGGATCAGGCGCGGCGCCGCGCTGGCTGCCTTGGTCTTTGCGGGCTTGGCGGCGCGCGGGCGCGACCTCTCCTCCCTGGGCGGCTCGTGCGCCGGTTGCGGATGCGGCACTTCCAGGCCGGGCATCGGGGCGGCACGCGCCACCGGCGGCGTATCCCGGACAGAGCTTGTCAGCATCTCGCCAAAGGAATCGTCGAGCGCGGTGATGTCCTCACGCGAACGCGCGAAGCCGGAACTGCGTTTCGCAGGGCGCCTTCGGAACATGCCGAATATGTCCACCATCCCGCTTCGCCAGCCTTTCACGGTGTCCCCGGGGACTACGCCCGCGGCCTAATCGATTCGCTCGCGAACCTTGAATGTGCATGGATGCCGCTGCCCTGCGGAATCGCTCGCCCACCCCCTGGCGCGTTCCACCACCGGACGTCCACTCTCTGTTCGGAAAACCGGTTCCCATTTTTCCGGATCATGGCCTAGATACAGCCTCGCCCCGCCGGCTTCAACCTCGCCGCCTCAAGATATTCAGTAAGTCATTGATTTATTTCGACTTACTGGACGACGATCCGCCAGACGGGCTAGCGGGCGGGGGCGGGCAGCCCCCTTGCCCGCCGCCGCCTTGCCCGCCCTGTCCCTGCTGGATCAGGGCCTGCACCCTGCCGCTATCGGATTCCACGCGCGAGACGCCGGTCGTCATGTCCACCAGCAGCCGATCGCCGCGCAGCACGTTCTTGCACTGCGTCAGCACGACGCCGCCAAGCATGGTGATGAGATTGGCCTTGGTGTCGAAGATCGCGGTCTCCCCGGTGACGACCTGGTCTTTCTGGGTGACCACGACGTTGCCCTTGGCCTCCAGCCGCTTGATCGAGGAGCTGCCGCCCGGCCCCGGCTGGGCCGACTGCATCGGCGCAGATTTTGCGCCCTTGGCGTTCGACGGCGGCGGCGAGCTTTGTCCCGAACTCGATTCATAGAACACGACGAGCGTCTTCGACGTCATGGTGGTGTCGCCCTGTACCACCTTCACATTGCCCGAGAATGTCGCTTCCTTTTTCTTGTCGCGCATCTCGAGCGCCGCCGCCTCGATCTGGATCGGCTGGTCGCGATTCTGGGTAAAGCCCTGCATGGCGTTGGGCACGCCGGAGACTGCGCCCTGCGCGCGCACCGAACCCGGTGCGATCATCGCGAGCACGAAGGCCGCCGTTGCAACACCGCGCGAAGAAAACTGCTTCATGAAGATCATTTCGTGTTGGCGGACTTGCCTGAGCCCGAGCGCGTTTTCTGTGGTGGCGGCGGCGCAGGTGCGGGCGCCGGCTCTGGTTCAGCCTGGGCCGGCGGATTATCCATGATCAAATTCATCACGACATTGCCTTCGAAGCGCACGAGCTCGCCGTTGTTGTAGATCCGGAGCTTGTCGGCGGTCAGCGTGCCGTTCAGCAATTTGACGTCGACATGCTCGTCCGACGTCACCGTGCCCTTGTTCATATCGACGAAGGCTTGCGAGAGCTTGGCCTCATAGCCGGTCGACGATTGCAGGAAGATGTCCTTGCGCAGGTCGAGCTGCTGCTGCTTGCTGTCGAAGAAGCCGGTGCGCGCATCCAAGGTCACCGTGGTGCGGTCTTCCATCAGCATCTTTGCGCGCAGGGTCTGGAGCTCGACATGATCGGGGTCGGTGAGGTCCTGGATCGCCGCCTTGGCCCAGAGCTCGTATGGGCGCTGGTCGGTGGAGAAGCCTGCGAGGTGCGGCGATTCCATCGTGATCTTGGTGCCGGAGACGACCAGGTTGCCGATGTCGACCGGCAGCTTCGGCAATAGCATGCGGAACGGATTGAAGACCGACACCCCAACGATCGCAAGCAATGACAGCACCACCGCCGCAGGCACCGCGATGCGCAGAATCCGCACCATCCGGCTGTGGCGCTCGGCGGCGGCAAAGCGCGCCTCGAGGCCGGCTAGATAGGCTGGGGTCTGGACCGAATTCACCGCTACTCCAAGGGCGCGAAGTCTGGCAAAGGCTTACATCATTCTACCCGGGACCGCCGGATTGCGCAGCCGGGACGTCGCGTCGCGACTGCCGCACACTCGCGTTACGAGTGTGACCGAAACGGGGCGGACGGACGCCTTATCACGCCCGCCTCGGACAGGTTCAGGAATGCGCAAAAATATCTTCGGCTTCCCAGCCGCCGAGATCGAGCCGGGCGCGGGTGGGCAGGAATTCGAAACAGGCTTTCGCCAATTCGGTACGACCCTCTCGCGCCAGCATGGCATCGAGCTTTTCGCGCAGCGCATGCAAATGCAGCACGTCGGACGCGGCATAGGCAAGCTGCGCCTCGCTCAGCGTCGGCGCGCCCCAGTCGCTCGATTGTTGCTGCTTCGACAGTTCGATATTGAGCACCTCGCGCACCAGATCCTTCAGCCCGTGACGGTCGGTATAGGTGCGGCTGAGGCGGGACGCGATCTTGGTGCAGTAGACCGGTGTCGGCATCACCCCATAGGCATTGTAGAGCGCCGCAAGGTCGAACCGCGCGAAGTGGAAGATCTTCAGGATATTCGGATTGGCGAGCAGCGCCTTCAGGTTCGGCGCATCGCCGGGCGCCGTCGGCACCTGCACGACGTCGGCGGTGCCGTCGCCACCCGACATCTGCACCACGCAGAGCCGGTCGCGATGCGGATTGAGCCCCATGGTTTCGGTGTCGATCGCAACGGCATCCTTGTAGCGGGACAGGTCCGGCAAATCGCCGCGGTGCAGGCGAATGGTCATGAAAGCGTGCCTCGGTCAAAAAAGTTCGATTCGAGGCGCGACACTAGCCTCCAAAGCGCGAGGAGGCGAGCGCCGGGAGGCCCTCAGATGCATCAAAAACGACCATTTATCGGGGTTTTCCGTTGTACCAAACAGGGCAGTCGGGTGGCCAGCAAAGGATATGCCACGGCCCGCGCTTGTCCTTGTAGAAACTAGGGAATTTTGCTTCGTTTGTTGATAGGATCGAAGAGGCAGGAACCGGGTGAATATGCCGTAACCTGGGTTGCGCGCTGCGCTCCACCCGGGCCAGCGGCTGCAAGCTGGACCAACGGAGCAAACCCGTGCACAGCGAGAATCGACAGGCTCATTGGCAAAGCGTCTACACCAGCAAGTCCGAGAACGAAGTCAGCTGGTTTCAACAGAGCCCAACTCCTTCAATCGAATTGATCATGCAGGTCGGAGCGACGCGCGCCTCCGCTATCATAGACATCGGCGGCGGTGCTTCACGTTTGATCGATAACCTCATCGAGAATGGGTTCGAGGATGTGACTGTGCTCGATATATCCGAAGCTTCGCTGCAGGTTGCCAGAGCCCGTCTTGGGGACCGGGCTACAAAGGTCGATTGGATCGTCGCTGACGTCACGACGTGGGAGCCGCGAAAGACCTACGACATCTGGCATGATCGTGCCGCGTTCCACTTCCTGACGGAGCAGCGCGACCGTACCGCCTATATCGACTGCTTGAAGCAAGCGGTGAAGGTTGGAGGCCACGCGATCATCGCCACCTTTGCATTGGACGGACCGGAGCGCTGCAGTGGCTTGCCTGTGGTGCGCTATGACCCTGAAAGCCTCGGCCGGATTCTGGCTCCCGCGTTCCAGCTCACCGACCACCGACAACATAGGCATGCGACGCCATGGGGCACGCAGCAGTCGTTTCAGTTCAGCCTGTTCCGCAGGACCGACCTCGCCTGACCTTGGCAGCGTCTGGACTTTAGCTCGCCCGCTTTGTACGGACGATCTCCTCCCAAAGAGGCCGGGAGATCGGGATACGATCAGGACGATGCGCCGAATACCCAGACCGCTCCAATCGATGAAGCTCCTGCTCGCCTGGATGATGCCGCAAGGCACGTCGTTCCAGACCTATGCAACAGGGTCGAAGCTGCGCTTCTTCGTCCAGTGCCGCGACGTCATCGGCCGCCACATCGCTAAATATGGCCGGTTTGAACCGCAATTGACCGACTGGATCGGCGAGTACCTGCAAAACCGACCGAAGGGAATCGTCGTAGACGTCGGCGCCAATCTCGGCTGGCACGCGGTGCATGCGGCTCAACATGCCTCCGTCACCACCGTGGTGGCGTTTGAACCGGATGCGACCAACGCCTGGCTGCTCGATCGCAATCTCACGATCAACGACATCGACAAGGTCGTCGTCTACCCTTGCGCGGTTGGAGCCGCCGTCGGGCACGCGCACCTGCACCGTTACAAGAGGTCCAACAACGGGCGCCACTCGCTGATCAAGAACTATGGCCTGGGCTCGCGCATGGTCCCGCTGACCGACGTCGATTCCGCGCTCGACGCCCTTGGGCTGGAGCAGGACAGAATTTTATTGATGAAGATCGATGTCGAAGGCTTTGAGCCCGCGGTTCTCGCCGGCGCCGTCAAGGCACTCGAGCGCGCCGATGCCGTCATCACGGAGTACTCGCCTCAATTGAGCCGCGACGGCGATCTGTCGGTCGAAGGGATGGTCGATCGGCTGCTTGCGGCTGGATTTGTCCCGCATCAGCTTGCTGGCACGTCATCCAAGGCTGTCCGCGTTGAGCTCAAGGATCTGCGCCGCATCGAAGACCAGACCGATATCCTCTGGATCAAATTGACGACGAACGGTAGCCCGATGGCCGCATCCGCGCAGGCCGAGCCATCTGCGGGATGACGCATGCCGCGGCTGTCCCTCATCGTCATCACCAAGAACGAAGAGCACTGCATTGCGCGGTGTCTGCGTTCGGTCGATGCGGACGAGATCATCGTTGTCGACAGCGGCAGCACCGATCGAACGGTGGAGATCGCCCGCGAGATCGGCGCGCATGTCGTCGTGACATCGGATTGGCCGGGATACGGGCCGCAGAAGAGTCGCGCGCTCGAGCTGGCGCAAGGCGACTGGGTCCTGTCGCTCGACGCCGACGAATGGATCGAGCCGGAATTTGGCGAGCGGATCAAACGCGCCATCAACGCGCCAGATGCGCCTGCCGCCTACCAGACACTGCGGCGGTCGCGTTTCTGCGGCAAGGCGCTGAGATTCGGAGGCTGGTCTTCCGACTACATCGTTCGCCTATTCCAGCGCGGACAGGTCCGGTTTTCCGACGATTTGGTCCACGAGGGGCTGATCGTGGACGGCCCCATCAGGCGGATCGATGTCACCATCGAGCATGATTCGATTGAATCCTGGTCCGACGCCGAGGACAAGATCGACCGCTATTCGCGAGCCGCGGCGGAGCAGATGAACGCCCGTGGCCGCCGCGCAGGCCCGTTCGCTGCGCCTCTGCACGGTCTGGCCGCCTTCCTGAAGGTCTACGTGCTGCGCCTGGGCTTCCTGGACGGAGCCGCCGGCTGGGGCGTGGCCCAGTACAACCGGCAATATTCCTCCGCGAAATGGCGGCGTCTCGCGGAATATTCAGCGCAAGCCAAGCGTGACCGTTGATGGCAGCGAGCCGGAGAGCTTGTTCACATGCTCGGCGGCCTTGCCGTTAACGATTTGCGGCATGGCTGAGCGCGGCGCTAATTGCCTGTGCCAACCGTCCCCCGTCTCCTCGCCGCCTTCAGATCAGCGATTGCCTCGTCCATGATCGTTGTCGGCACGAAGCTTGGCGGAAACGAACGCGGCGGAAACTCCTTGAATGTGGCCACGAACTGGAAAACATCGTCCATTGCGCCGTAGACCCCACCGATCTGATTGAGATTCCAGTCCCAGTAGGTGTTGGAGGTGATGTCCGCCCGCTCGAACGGATCCTGGAACAGGTTGTAGATCTTCTGCAGGCGCAATCTCGTGAAAGGCTCGGCCCAGACCTGCAGCTGCCCCGGAGCGCGTTGCTCGGCATAGACGTATTTGTAGTCGCCCTTTCGAAAGGCGACGAGCAGACCATCATCGTCGGCGTAGAAGAACTTGTCGCGGGCGCTCTTGACGCCGTTGTTGTTTGCCGCAGTGCCGCTCACGTTGCGGAGAAATTGCGACTGATCGTAGCCGTCGAGATGCACCTTGTAGTCGATGCCGTTGGCGGTGTAGCCGGCGCGCAGCTTGTTGACGATATCGCCTTCTCCGGCGATCGCGCACAGCGTCGGTATCCAGTCGTTGTGGCTCATGAGCTCATTGGTGACCGTTCCACCCTTGATCACGCCGGGCCAGCGAACCAGGCAGGGCACGCGGAACGCGCCTTCCCAATTGGTGTTCTTTTCCGAACGAAACCAGGTCATGGCGCCATCCGGCCAGGTGTTCATGTGAGGTCCGTTGTCGCTGGTGTAGACGACGATGGTGTTGTTCGCGATGCCCATGTCGTCGAGCGCGCGGAGCAGGGCCCCGATCGTGTCATCGTGCTCGATCATGCCGTCGACATACTCGCTGTCGCCGTGCGTGTAGCGCCCGCGATGGCCGTCGCGCACATGCGTTCGCAAGTGCATGCGTGTGGAATTGAACCAGCAGAAGAAGGGCCGCCCTGCTGATTTCTGGCGCTTCATGAAATCGATCGCCGCCGCCGAGGTCTCGTCGTCGATGGTCTCCATGCGCTTCTTGGTGAGCGCGCCGGTATCCTCGATCGTCTGCTTGCCGATCCGTCCGAAGCGCGGATCGACCGTCGGATCGTCGCGGTCGGTTGCCTTGCACCTCAACACACCGCGCGGTCCGAATTTGGCGCGGTAGGCGGGATCCTTCGGATAATCGGGTAGCTCGGGCTCTTCCTCGGCGTTGAGGTGGTAGAGATTGCCGAAGAACTCGTCGAAGCCATTCACGGTCGGCAAGGTTTCGTTGCGATCGCCGACGTGATTCTTGCCGAATTGCCCGGTCGCGTAACCGAGCTGCTTGAGCAGGCCGCCGACTGAAGGATCACGCTGGCTCATTCCCATCGGCGCCCCGGGGAAGCCCACCTTCGTCAGTCCGGTCCGGATTCCATGCTGCCCGGTCAGGAAGGCCGCTCGACCTGCCGTGCAGGACTGCTCGCCATAGTAATGCAGGAATCTGATCCCCTCGCGGGCGATCCGGTCGATATTGGGCGTCTCATAGCCCATGAGACCGCCGGAATAGGCGCTGATATTCGCGATGCCGATATCGTCGCCGAAGATGACGAGAATGTTCGGCTTGCGGTCGCCGGGCAGTGGCGATGCGGCGGGAGCCGGCGCGGCGGACTTCTGGTCCTGGCCGAGCGCCTCAGAGGTCAGCGTTGCGGCGACCAGGGCCGTCCCGCTCAAAAGCAAGTTGCGGCGATCGAGAAACGACTGTTTCCTCTCCGAATTCATCGTTCACTCCCATTTCTGACTACGCACCTGAAACCGACATGGCTCGTCGACGTGTCGACCGGTTCGGCATGCCGGGCGGCGGGCCGATACCGGCGGCAATAGTTCGGCGCGCACAGATGCGAGCCGCCCTTCAAGACTTTGCGGGGGATGCGGATGTTTGGTTGACCTGGATCAAAGCTCGCGCGCTCGGGGCCGCCACGCGGATTCTGCGGAATGCAGCAAGGTTTGGCGCTGTCAGCTTCGTGACGGGCCGACCACCAGTCGGCGGTCCATTCCCAGACATTGCCGATCATGTCGTAGACGCCGTAGCCGTTCGGCGGAAATGCCGTGACGGGCGAGGTACGCGGAAAGCCGTCTTCGCAGATGTTCTGGATCGGGAAGTCGCCTTGCCAGGTGTTGGCCATGTGCCTGCCGTCAGGCGTCAGCGTGTTGCCCCAGGCGTATTCCTCACCATCCAGACCGCCGCGCGCGGCAAGCTCCCATTCGGCTTCGGTGGGAAGCTGCTTATCTATCCATTTGGCGTAAGCGAGCGCGTCGGCATACGAAACGTGCACCACCGGATGGTCGTCGAGGTCCTTGATGTTGCTTCCGGGTCCGTACGGGCGCCGCCAGTTGGCGCCCTTCATGAACGTCCACCACTGGCTCCAGTCGCGCAGATCGTGCACGCGACGCGGCGGCGAGAACACCAGCGAGCCGGCATAGATCATCTTCGGCAGGGCGCCGGGATAGTCTTTCGGGTTCGGCGGAATCTCCGCCGTGGTGACATAGCCGGTCGCGTTGACGAACGCCTTGAACGCGCGGTTGGTCACCGGCGCGCGGTCGATCCAGAAGCCGTCCACGCTTACCCGATGGCTGGGCGCCTCTTCGGGGTAATGATTGTCGGACCCCATCCGGAAAGTGGCGCCGGGAATCCAAACCATGTCACCGGCGGCGAGATCGGTCGGCCCTCGCGTGCCTTCGATGCCCGGCTCCAACATGCGCACTTCCCGACACGGATCAGCGACTACCGCCGGCACGTCCCCGAAATTCAGTCAAAGCGGTCAAGGACGTGGCGAAAATCTACCACAGGTGGCGAGCCGGAAAAATGTCACTGCTCCTGACCTACGAGCGTTGAGCAGTCAGGACCGTAGCTCGGCCGAGCCCGGTCAGGAATCAGCGGCTCGAAATCAGCGATTCAACCCCTTGCAAAGAACGGTGGTGCCCAGGAAAGGACTCGAACCTTCACGGCCGTGAGGCCACTGGCACCTGAAGCCAGCGCGTCTACCAATTCCACCACCTGGGCACGTGGCGGGGTTAGTAAGGATCGGTCGCGCGCTTGTCAAATAGACGATTGGAAACTCAAATAGTCTGTACAGGGTGACCGCGATGGCGTATCGCGACATCCGGCCCAACAGGCTCCAAAATCGCAGCTATTTCGACCCGCAGGAACTGACCCATGGCATCGAACCTGGAAACGCTCGTCACGGTTTTCGGCGGATCGGGCTTCCTGGGGCGGCACGTGGTCCGGGCGCTGTGCAAGCGGGATTACCGCATCCGCGTCGCCGTCCGGCGGCCGGAATTGGCCGGGCACCTGCAGCCGCTCGGCAAGGTCGGCCAGATCCACGCCGTCCAGGCCAATCTGCGCTACCCGGCCTCGGTGGTATCAGCGATGCGTGATTCGCACGTGGCCATCAACCTGGTCGGCATCCTCGCTGAAAGCGGCGAACAGACCTTCGAGGCGGTCCAGGCCAAGGGCGCCGAGGCGGTGGCCGCCGCTGCGAGCGCCGAGGGCGCCCGCGTGGTGCATGTCTCGGCGATCGGCGCTGATGCCGATTCGGCTTCCGCCTATGCCCGCGCCAAGGCGGCTGGCGAGAAGGCGGTGCTGGCGGCCTCGCCATCGGCCACCATCTTGCGCCCGTCGCTGGTGTTCGGGCCGGAGGATCAGTTCACCAACCGTTTCGCGGCGATGGCCCGGATGTCGCCGGCGATCCCGCTGGTCGGCGGCGGCCTGACCAAGATGCAGCCGACCTTTGTCGGCGACGTCGCCACCGCGGTGGCCGATGCCGTCGACGGCAAGACCAAGCCCGGCGCGACCTACGAATTGGGTGGCCCGGAAGTGCTGACCATGCGCGAGATCATGGAGACGATCCTTGAGATCACCGATCGCGACCGCGCGCTGGTCTCCCTGCCGTTCGGCCTTGCCAGGATCCTGGCCGCGTTCCTGCAATTCGCGCCGGGCGCGCTGAAGCTCACGGCGGATCAGGTCGAGCTGCTGCGCAAGGACAATGTAGTGTCGGATACGGCCAAGGCCGCCGGCCTCACCTTCGAGGGGCTGGGAATCACCCCCGATTCGCTGGAAGCCATCGCCCCGCAATATCTCTGGCGCTTCCGCCCGGCCGGGCAGTTCGAGCGCAAGAACGCGTATCGTCCGCCGTCCGGGGCTTGACCGGCGACGTGTAATCACAAATGTCGATGTGGCGCGAAGCTCGGGCCGCAACCTCCCGCCTCTCCCCTTGTGGGAGAGGCCGGATTTCGCGCGCCAGCGGGAAATCCGGGTGACGGGTTTCTCTCCGCGAGTGCGGCGGTCCCTTGAGACCAACCCCTCACCCGGATCGCATTCCGCTTCGCTGCATGCGCTCCGGCCTCTCCCACAAGGGGAGAGGCGGAACGGAGCAAGCGAAGAGATTCCGTACAGCCGCCTGACCCTTACCTTCCGAGCGCCAGCGCGATCAGGCCGAGCGTGCCGACGATCACGCGCCACCACGCGAACAGGGTGAAGCCGTGGCGCGTGACATAGGAGAGGAACGTCTTCACCACGACCACGGCGGTGACGAGCGAGACCACGAATCCGATTGCGACGATCCATAGATTGTCCGTCGTCATCTCGGCACGGTTCTTGTAGAAATCATAGGCGAAGGCGCCGATCATGGTCGGGATCGCCAGGAAGAACGAGAACTCCGCCGCCGCGCGCTTGTCGGAGCCGAGCAGCATCGCCGCGACGATCGAGGCGCCGGAGCGCGACACGCCCGGGATCATCGCGACGCACTGCGCCATGCCGATCCACAGATACATCAGCAGCGGATATCTCGTCGCGTCATGTTCGCGCGGCTTGAGCTCAAGCTGATCGACCCACAGCAGGATGGCGCCGCCGACGATGAGCGAGAAGCAGACGATCCATGGATTGAACAGCACGCTCTTGATGTATTTGCCGGCAATGAGGCCGACGATGACGGCGGGCAGGAACGCGACCAGCACGCCGATGACGAAGCGCCGGTCATCCGCATTGGAGAACATGCCGAGCGCGACACGCGACAATTTGCCGAAATAGAGTCCGACGATGGCAAGGATCGCGCCGAGCTGGATCAGCACGGTGAAGCTGTCCCAGAAGGCACCTTCACCGAGACCGAAGAATCGTTCCGCCAGCAGGAGGTGGCCGGTCGATGAAACGGGCAGGAACTCCGTGACGCCTTCGATTATGCCCAGAATCACCGCACGTAACGTATCGGTCATCATGATGTGGCCTGCTTTTGCTGGAGAAATCGGGTGCTTCTCGCCTATTCCCCGTTTTGCTGCAATCGCTAAAAACGCCAAACATGGGTTGCCTGATTCGTCTGATTGGCTAGAGCATGATCCGGAGAAGTGGCAGGCCGGTTCTGCGCAAAGATCATGCTCAAACAAAGACATGGGACCACGATCCGATTTCATCTGATCGCATCGTGAATTAGTGTCCCGGTCTGCCGCGGCTTCGACAAGATCAGGCCGTGAACTGCTGAAGGACTTCATGTACACGCTGTTTCATCATCCGTTCTGTCCGCATTCCCGTTTCATTCGCCTGGTGCTCGGCGAATACGGGCTCGATCTGCGGCTGGTGGAGGAACGGGTCTGGGAACGTCGCGAGGCCTATCTGGCGCTCAATCCGGCGGCAACGACGCCGACCTTGATCGCCGAGGGTTTCCCGCCGGTTCCCGGTGTCGGCGTGATCGCCGAATATCTCGACGAGGCGCATGGGCTTAATGCCGGCGACCGGCGCCTGATGCCGACCTCGATGGCCGAACGCGTCGAGGTGCGCCGGCTGATGTCGTGGTTCAACGACAAGTTCTTCGAGGAGGCCTCCAATCCGCTGGTGACCGAGCGCATCTACAAGCGTTTCATGAGCGAGGAGGATGGCGGAGGCGCGCCGAATGCGGAGGTGCTCCGCGCGGGCAAGGCCAATGTGCGCTATCATCTGACCTATATCGGCTGGCTGGCGCGGACGCGGAACTATCTCGCCGGCGACCGGCTCACTTACGCGGATCTCGCCGCTGCGGCGCATCTTTCGGCGATCGACTATCTGGGCGACGTGCCATGGAGCGAGGACGACGCAGCAAAAGCGTGGTACGCGCGGGTGAAATCCCGCCCGTCGTTCCGCCCGTTGCTCAGCGAATGGCTGGCGGGCGTGCCGGCGTCGCGGACCTATGTGGACCTCGACTTCTGACTCCACCGCCCAAGCTTTCACCGGCCGATCTCAGATCCGCGCTCGAGCACGAAGCCCGCGCGCTCGGCTTTGACTGCATCGGGGTCACCGATCCCGGCGCGATCGGCGGCGCGGCGAAATATTTCCGCGAGTTCCTCGACCTGGGCGGCCATGGCGACATGGATTGGCTCGCAGCGCATCCGGAGCGCCGCAGCGATCCCCGCGTGCTCTGGCCCGGCGTGCGCTCGATCATCATGCTCGGCGTCAACTACGGGCCAGACCAAAACCCGCTCGAGATCCTGAAGCGCCGCGACCGCGGCGCGATCTCGGCCTACGCGCAGGGCGATGATTATCACGACGTGATCAAGAAGCGGCTGAAGGCGCTGGCGCGGTGGCTGGTCGCGGCCAGCGGCGATGAAGTGAAGGTGTTCATCGACACCGCGGCCGTGATGGAAAAGCCGCTCGCGCAAACCGCCGGCCTCGGCTGGCAGGGCAAGCACACCAATCTGGTGTCGCGCGAGTTCGGCTCATGGCTGTTCCTCGGCGCGATCTTCACCGCAAGCGAGCTGCCGCGCGATGCCGCCGACATCGATCATTGCGGCTCCTGCACCGCCTGCCAGAACATCTGCCCGACCGCGGCATTTCCCGCGCCCTACAAGCTCGATGCGCGGCGCTGCATCTCCTATCTCACCATCGAGAGCAAGGGACCGATCCCGCGCGAATTCCGCAAGGCGATCGGCAATCGCATCTATGGCTGCGACGATTGCCTCGCGGTATGCCCATGGAACAAGTTCGCGCAGACCGGGCGCGAAGCGAAACTCGCAGCGCGCGAGGCATTGCGCGCGCCAGTGCTTGCCGACCTCGTGCGGCTCGACGATGCCGCGTTCCGCGCGCTGTTCTCGAAATCGCCGGTCAAGCGCATCGGCCGCGACCGCTTTGTCCGCAACGTGCTGATCGCGATCGGCAACTCCGATGATGCCGCCTTGGCCGGCGAGGCCGAGCGCTTGCTCGACGATGAAAGTCCGCTGGTTCGCGGCGCAGCGGTGTGGGCCTTGTCGCAACTGATGGAGCCACAGGCATTTGCCGCGCTGGCCTCCAAGACAGTCGATGCGGAGACCGATCAGCGCGTATGCGAAGAGTGGCGGCTCGCGGTCCTTACTTCATGAGATGCCGCGCCATTTCGGGACGCGCCTTCAGCGCGTCACCCTGCTTGGCGACGATCTTTGCGATTCGCTCCGGCGCAAAGTGCATATCGACGAAGGCAGGCGCGGTGTTGGCGACCTCGTGATATTCCGCGATGCGGCCATCGCGAAGGGTCATGATGGCGACGCCCTCGAACATCGCCCGCGCGCCACCTGCCTCCGGCAGCGTCGAGCGGTAGCTGAAGGTATATCGCGCATAGAGCGTACGGCCGTCGCTGACGGGATCATGCATGTCCCAGCGGAAATCGGACGCGGTGCGATAGAACAAATCGTCGATCATGCCAGCGATCTCGGCATGCCCCGTGAAGGCGCCATAGAACACGTCGTGATAGACGCCGTCTTCCGTGAACAAATCAGCGAATGCAGCGCCCTTCCGCTGTTCGACCGCATCGCAGAAGGCGCGAAGCAGGCTCGTTGTGTCCATTGTTATTCCTCCCTGCCCGGCAGCCTACCCCATCTCCTTCACCGCGGCGATGATCCGGGCGATGTCCTGCGGGCGCGACAGGCGGTGGTCGCCGTCCTGGATCATGGTCAGCACCACGTCCTCGCTCGGCAGCCGATGCGCCAGCGTGAACGCGTGCTGCCAGGGCACGTCGGGATCCTGCGCGCCCTGCAGGATGCGCACCGGACAGCCGACATCGATCTTGGCTCCGAGTAACAAATGATGGCGTCCCTCCTCGATCAGCGTCCGCGTGATCGGATAGGGGGTATCGCCATATTGCGACGGCCGCAGCCAGACGCCCTTGGTCTCGATCTCGGCGCGGATCTCCGGCGAGAAACCCTTCCACATCAGCTCTTCGGTGAAATCCGGCGCCGGCGCGATCAGCACCATCCCGGCGAGCGAGGCCCGGCTGTCGGCACGCCTGGCAAGCTCACGCGCCAACAGGAGCGCCATCCAGCCCCCCATGGAGGAGCCGATCACGACTTGCGGCCCGCTGCAGAACCGCGTGAATACTGCGACACTGTCCTCGAGCCAGCGCCCGATGGTGCCGTCGATGAACTTGCCGCCGGATTCGCCGTGGCCGGAATAATCGAACCGGACAAAGGCGCGTTCCTGTTCCACGGCCCACGCGTCGAGCGCGACCGCCTTGGTGCCCTTCATGTCGGAATTGAAGCCGCCGAGCCAGAATAGCCCGGGGTTACGACCTCCGTGCGCACGCACCGCAATGCGGCGGCGTGCGGCGCTGTTCCCTACCTCGATGAACTCTGGTTCCTGGTCGATCGTCGCGGAGGTGGTCATGGGATCGTCATTCTCATCAGTGCGTTTTCGATGGGCACGGGCAAACCGTGAGCAGGGAACGTGTCTCGCCTTGTAGAGTATCCGCTCACCAAATATCTGCCCTATCGCGTGACCTAAATGCCGCGCATTTGACGGTTTTAGGATGCAACTTGCGAGCACGCTTGCCCGTTGCCACGTATTGCTTCAAAATATCGCCTTCCTTCACAACTTTGGAGAGTTACCCATTCGCCGTCCCAATAGAGCCCCGCCCGCTGTCGCCAAAGACGGGCCGCGCACCAACGATGAAATCCGCAACGCGCAGATCCAGCTAATCGACCAGAACGGTACCAATATGGGCACCGTGGAAACCATGGTGGCCATCAAGATGGCCATGGAAGCCGGTATGGACCTGGTCGAGATTTCGCCGAACGTGAGTCCTCCGGTCTGCAAGATCATGGACTACGGCAAGTATAAATATTCTGCGCAGAAGAAAGCCGCCGAAGCCCGCAAGAAACAGAAGGTCGTCGAGATCAAGGAGATCAAGCTCCGTCCGATGATCGACGACCACGACTACGACGTGAAGATGCGCGCGATGCAGCGCTTCTTCGAGGAAGGCGACAAGGTCAAGATCACCTTGCGCTACCGCGGTCGTGAAATGGCGCACCAGGAAATCGGCACCAAGCTGTTGGACAAGGTCAAGGCTGACGTCGCGCAATACGCCAAGGTCGAGCAGGACGCGAAGTTCGAGGGACGTCAGGTCGTGATGGTGCTGGCGCCGCGCTGAGGCGAATTGTCGATCGATGAAAGGAAACGCCCGCCGGACCGATCCGGCGGGCGTTTCCGTTTCCCTTCCCGCAACCCTCCGCCGTCATTCCGGGGCGTCCGAAGGACGAGCCCGGAATCCATCGGGCGGCTGAGTACGCGGCTAAATGGATTCCGGGCTCGCGCTTCGCGCGCCCCGGAATGACGGCGGAGGGTGTCGGGTCCGCCGGGAGCTCGAAAACATTGACCTTCTGCGGAGGTCGCGCTTGCGGGGGAGGCAAGAGACCCCTTCGTTCCGGGATTGCCAATTCGCCCCTACTCTGCCATAAGCGCAGCCTTCGCCGCCCGGCTGATCAAGGGCTGCCGTGGCGACGTTCTGTGCGGGTTGTTTCATTTGCGAAAAACCTGAGCACATTCAACGCTCTGACGAGCATTTTAGTCGGCCGACGCCCCCCGCGGGGCGGTTTCGTGCTGGCGTTTAAGGAGAGCCAAATGCCCAAGCTGAAGACCAAATCGGGCGCCAAAAAGCGCTTCAAAGTGACCGGTACCGGCAAGGTGATGCACGCCCAGCGCGGCAAGCGCCACGGCATGATCAAGCGGACCAACAAGCAGATCCGCCAGCTGCGCGGCACCCGCGTGCTGTTCAAGACCGACGGCGACAACATCAAGAAGTACTTCTTGCCGAACGCCTGATCGCGCCTGAGCCGAGCTGCGTTCCACACAGCTCCCGTCACCACTTCAGAAATCCAAGGATTTAAGTCATGTCTCGCGTCAAACGCGGTGTGACCGCCCACGCCAAGCACAAGAAAGTCTACAAGGCCGCCAAGGGCTATTACGGCCGCCGCAAGAACACCATCCGCGTCGCCAAGCAGGCGGTCGAGAAGGCCGGCCAATATGCGTTCCGCGATCGCAAGCGCAAGAAGCGCACCTTCCGCGCGCTCTGGATCCAGCGCCTCAACGCCGCCGTCCGCCCGTTCGGCATGACCTACAGCCGCTTTATCGACGGTCTCTCCAAGTCGGGCGTCGTCGTCGACCGCAAGGTGCTGTCGGATCTCGCGATCCACGAGCCGGCCGCGTTCCAGGCGATCGCCGAGAAGGCCAAGGCCGCGCTCGCGGCCTGATCCGGCTCTTCGAAGTTTCTTGAAGTCGTCATGGCCGGGTAAGAGCGCGAGGGGCATCTTTCGCGCTTCAGCTCGGTATGACCGGCTAGGAGCGACGGCTTAGCATCCTGGCCAAGAGGGATTGCTATGACCGATCTTGCTCAACTCGAATCCCAGATCCTCGCCGACGTTTCCAACGCCGGCGACGAAGCGGCGCTGGAAACCGTGCGCGTCGCCGCGCTCGGCAAGAAAGGCTCGATCTCGGCGCTGCTTGCCACCCTCGGCAAGATGTCGCCGGAGGAGCGCAAGACACAAGGCGCGGCGATCAACCTCGCCAAGGACAAGGTTGCCCAAGCGCTCGCCGCGCGCCGCGAGGTGCTGAAGGCCGCCGCGCTCGACGCCCGGCTTGCCTCCGAGACCATCGACGTCACGCTGCCGCTGCGCGAGGCGCCGGCCGAAGCGGGCCGCATCCATCCGCTCAGCCAGGTCTGGGATGAGCTGACGGCGATCTTCGCCGATATGGGATTTTCGGTTGCCGAAGGCCCCGACATCGAGACCGACGACTACAACTTCACCAAGCTGAACTTCCCGATCGGCCATCCCGCGCGCGAGATGCACGACACCTTCTTCTTCAACCCGAAGGAGGACGGCTCGCGCATGCTGCTGCGGACCCACACCTCGCCGGTGCAGGTGCGCACGATGCTGACGCAGAAGCCGCCGATCCGCGCGATCTGCCCCGGCCGCACCTACCGCATCGATTCGGACGCGACCCATACGCCGCAATTCCATCAGGTCGAGGGGCTCGTGATCGACAAGGAGTCGCATCTCGGCCACCTCAAATGGATCCTGCATGAGTTCTGCAAGGCGTTCTTCGAGGTCGACCACATCAACATGCGCTTCCGGCCGTCGTTCTTCCCGTTCACCGAGCCGTCGCTGGAAGTCGACATCCAGTGCCGCCGCGACAAGGGCGAAATCCGCTTCGGCGAGGGCGAGGACTGGCTGGAGATTTTGGGCTGCGGCATGGTGCACCCGAACGTGCTGCGCGCCTGCGGCCTCGATCCCGACGTCTACCAGGGATTCGCCTGGGGCATGGGCATCGACCGCATCGCGATGCTGAAATACGGCATGAGCGATCTGCGCCAACTGTTCGACAGCGACGTCCGCTGGCTCAGCCACTACGGCTTCAAGCCGCTGGATCTTCCGACGCTGGCCGGAGGGTTGAGTACGTGAATCTGAGTGCTGTGCCCGAGCAATATCGGAACCTGCGCGCGTTCGCCTTCGGCGACGGCCCCGGGCTTGCCGACGAATTGCTCGAACTCGTCATCAAAGGGATCAAGACCGCGACCTGCAGCACCGAGGACGAGCCGAACACCTCGACATCGGGCGAACGCTGGATCGTGCTCGACGGCCGCGGCGAACCGGCTTGCGTCATCGAAACAACCGAAGTGACCTATCGCCGTTTTGGCGAGGTCGACGCCGCCTTTGCCTACGAAGAAGGTGAAGGTGACCGCAGCCTGCAATATTGGCGGGACGCGCACCGCCGCTATTTCGGTCGGCAGGGCAAATTCAGCGAAGACATGATGCTGATGTGCGAGCGTTTTCGTCTGGTTGAGGTTTTTCGCGATCACAGGTTGGCATCATGAAGTTCACCCTCTCCTGGCTGAAGGAACATCTCGACACCGACGAGCCCCTGGAAAAGCTCGCCGACAAGCTCACCATGATCGGGCTCGAGGTCGAGAGCATCGAGGACAAGGCAAAGGTGCTGGCGCCGTTCACCATTGCGCGGGTGATCTCGGCCGAGCAGCATCCGAATGCCGATCGTCTGCGGGTCTGCATGGTCGACACCGGCAACGGCGCTGCGCCGGTGCAGGTGGTCTGCGGCGCGCCGAATGCGCGCGCTGGCCTGATCAGCGTGTTCTCTGCCCCGGGCACCTTCATTCCCGGCAAGAACATCACGCTCGGCGTCGGTACGATTCGCGGCGTCGAGAGCCGCGGCATGCTGTGCTCGGCGGCCGAGCTTGAGATTTCCGACGATCATGACGGCATCATCGAATTGCCCGCTGATGCGCCCGTCGGCCAAGTCTATGCCGAATGGGCCGGCCTCGGCGATCCCGTCATCGAGATCAACCTGACGCCGAACCGGCAGGATTGCACCGGCGTGCACGGAATCGCGCGCGATCTTTCCGCCGCCGACATGGGCAAATTGATCGACCCCGCCATCAAGCCGATCAATGGCGAATTCCCTTCGCCCGTGACGGTGACGGTGGAAGACGCCTCGCTCTGCCCGGGCTTCGCGCTGCGGCTGGTGCGCGGCGTGAAGAACGGCCCGTCGCCGGAATGGCTGCAGAAGCGCCTGGCTTCAATCGGGCTGCGGCCGATCAATGCGCTGGTCGATATCACCAACTTCATGACCTACGATCGTGCGCGTCCGCTGCACGTGTTCGACGCCAAGAAGGTGAAGGGCAATCTGGTGGTGCGCCGCGCCCGCGACGGCGAGACCCTGCTCGCGCTCGACGGCCGCACCTATACGCTGGATTCCTCGATGTGCGTGATCGCCGACGACGCCGGCGTCGAATCGCTCGCCGGTATCATGGGTGGCGAGGCTTCCGGCTGCGACGAGAACACCACCGACGTGCTGATTGAATCGGCGCTGTGGAATGAGATCAACATCGCCCAGACCGGACGCAAGCTCGGCATCAATTCGGATGCGCGCTATCGCTTCGAGCGCGGCGTCGACCCGGCCTTCATGGTGCCGGGCCTCGAGCTTGCGACCAAGATGGTGATGGAATTGTGCGGCGGCGCGCCGTCGGAAAGCATCGTCGTCGGCAATCGCTACGGCGACGACCGCGTGATCGATTTCCCGCTGACCGAGGTCAAGCGCCTCGCCGGAATCGAAGTCCCGCTGGTCGAGACGAAGCGCATTCTCAGCCATCTCGGCTTCATGGTCGCGGGCACCGGCCCTGTGGTGAAGATCGCGGTGCCGTCCTGGCGCACCGATGTGCATGGTAAGGCCGACATCGTCGAGGAGATCGTCCGCATCGTCGGCGTCGACAAGGTGCCGATGACGCCGTTCGATCGCGGCGAGGAGCCCCGCAAGCCGGTGCTCACCTCTATCCAGCTCCGCACCCGCCGTGCCAAGCGCGCACTGGCCGCGCGCGGCATGGTCGAGGCGGTGACCTGGTCGTTCATCTCAAAGCCCGCAGCCGAATTGTTCGGCGGCGGACAGGCCGAACTGGCGCTTGCCAACCCGATTGCCTCTGATCTCTCGGACATGCGGCCGAGCCTTTTGCCTGGCTTGGTCGCAGCCGCGCAGGCGAACATCAACCGCGGCTATCCTGACGTCGCGCTGTTCGAGGTCGGCCAGGTGTTCAAGGGCGACAGGCCGGAAGACCAGTTCCTTGCCGCTTCCGGCGTGCGCCACGGCTTCGCCTCGCTGGAAGGCGTGGGGCGGAGCTGGTCCGGTTCGGCAACGGCTGACGCATTCGACGCCAAGGCCGACGCGTTCGCGGTGCTGGCTGCGGCCGGCGCGCCAGTGCAGGCGCTGCAGATTGTGCCGGGCGGGCCCGCCTGGCTGCATCCCGGCCGTTCCGGCACGATCCAGATGGGCCCGCAGAATGTGCTCGGCTATTTCGGCGAGTTGCACCCGCGTGCGCTCGAGGCGCTCGGCGCTGATGGCCCGATGATCGCGTTCGAGGTGATCCTCGACCGTATCCCGGAGGCCAAGCGCAAGCCGACCCGCGCCAAGCCCGCGCTCGAACTCTCCGCGTTCCAGCCGGTGTCGC
The DNA here is from genome assembly GCF_055229415.2 of Bradyrhizobium sp. Leo114. Lineage (NCBI taxonomy): Bacteria > Pseudomonadati > Pseudomonadota > Alphaproteobacteria > Hyphomicrobiales > Nitrobacteraceae > Bradyrhizobium > Bradyrhizobium sp. Leo114. The sequence continues at coordinate 71,892 of NZ_JBUYEN020000008.1, forward strand.
GCGATTTTGCCTTCATCGTCGACCGCAGCGTCAAGGCGGCGGATATCGTTCGCGCCGCACTGGCCGCGGACAAGAAGCTGATCACCGATGTCACCGTGTTCGACGTCTATGAAGGCAAGGGCATGGAGGACGGCAAGAAGTCGATCGCGATCGCGGTCACCATTCAGCCGCGCGAGAAGACGCTGACCGACCAGGAGATCGATGCGGTAGCGGCCAGGATCGTCGCGGACGTCACGAAGAAGACCGGCGGCACTCTCCGGGGATGAGCCCGTTTGGCCTCATCCCTTCGGAGGTTGGCCTTAACGTTGCGCTGGCAATCTGTGCCATCGCCTTTGTCTCGGGAACGGCGCGCGGCTTTTCCGGTTTCGGCTCCGCGCTGATCTTCATGCCGCTGGCAAGCAGCATCGCCGCGCCCCGCCTGGTCGCAGCGCTGCTGCTGATCATCGACTTCGTCGCAGCGATGCCGCTGGTTCCGAACGCGTGGAAGCACGCCGATCGCAAGGCCACCGCGATCATGGTGCTCGGTGCGCTCGTCGGCGTGCCGATCGGCACCTATTTTCTCAGCGTGCTCGATCCCGTGACCACGCGCTGGATCATTTCCGGCTTCGTCGCTGCGCTGATGGTGCTGCTCTTGTCGGGCTGGCGCTACCGCGGCAAGGACCACGCGGCGCTTTCAATCGGCATCGGCGGCCTCTCCGGCTTCTGCAGCGGGCTCGCGCAAACGGGCGGTCCGCCGATCGTCGGCTACTGGCTTGGGCGCCCGATCAGTTTCACGGTGGCGCGCGCCAACATCGTGCTGTTCTTCGGCGCCTCGGATTTCTTTTCCCTCGTGAGCTATTTGTTCACCGGCCTGATCACCGCCGATTCCGTCAAGTTCTCGCTCGTGGTCGGGCCGGTCTACGCCATCGGCGTCTGGTTCGGCGCCTCCCTGTTCGGCAAGGCCAGCGAACGTGTCTTTCGCGGCATCTGCTACGCCCTGATCGCCGCCGCCGTCATCGCCGGCCTGCCCATCCTCGACGGCGTGCTGCGGGGACGATAGATTCGGGTGTTGAACGCGGGCGGAAAAAAGCCAAGGGAGAAATCCATGATCGATCGCCGGAATGCGCTGAAACTGGCGCTCGGTGGCGCCGCCGCACTTGCCGCTCCGGCTGTGCTGGCGCAGGCCACAAGGCCTCGGACGCGGATCGTGTTTCTCGGCACCAAAGGCGGCCCGCGCGTCGGCGTTGGCGCTTCAAATCCCGCCAACCTCGTTGTGGTCAACGACACGCCATTTGTCATCGATTGCGGCATGGGCGTAAGCCGTCAGCTCGTGAATGCGGGCGTGCCAATCCCTTCCATCAAATACATCCTCATCACCCACCATCATTCCGATCACAATCTCGAATACGGCAACCTCTTCTACAATGCCTGGGCCGCCGGGCTATCCACGCCGATCCATTCGTTTGGGCCGAAGGGGATCGAGGCGATGACGAAGGCGTTCTGGGAGCTGAACAAATTCGATGTCGAGACCCGGATCGAGGATGAAGGCCGGCCCGATCCGCGCAAATTGCTGATCGCGAAGGATATCGACGACGGTGTGGTGTTGAAGACATCCGAGGTGACGGTCACGGCCTTCCGCACGCCGCACCCACCCATCGTTGACAATTTTGCCTACAAGTTAGAGACGCCCGATGGCACCATCGTGTTCTCTAGCGATACTGCCTACAATCCGAAACTCGCTGAATTCGCTGAGGGAGCCGACGTGCTGGTGCATGAATGCATGTACCTGCCTGCCGTCGATCGGCTGGTCGCCAAAACGAAGAACGGCGCAACGCTGAAGAAGCATCTTCTCGAGAGTCACACCACGACCGAGGATGTCGGCCGCGTGGCGGCGGCCGCGGGAGTCAAGGTGCTGGTGATGAGCCATTTCGTCCCCGGAGACGATCCGCTGGTCACTGACGAGAATTGGACCGAAGACGTGAAGAAGAATTTTTCCGGCCGCATCGTGGTAGCAAAGGATCTGATGGAGTTGAAGCTGCCGGTGTGAGTCGCATGTCAACGGCGATCACGGTGATCGCCGACCATGCTACAGGGGTTGTGCGCAGCACAGCAAGGATATCGGCGCGACGAAGAGCCGAGCAGCACTACTGCACGAGCCGAGCGCGCAGCCGTGTAAATTCGGCGTCGCTGATCGACCCTGCCTGTTTCAGCCGACCGAGCTTTTCGATTTCATCTGCGGCGCTGAAACCAATCGCGCTCCTGAGTTCGTCGCGCGCCTGCCGAGCTTGTTGCAAGTTGCGCTCCGCCATGCCTCTTCCCTGAAAGATCAGGTACGCAAGCATGAAAATGAATGGAAATATTATCCATCCTATCACCCATAGCGCCTTGACCCAGCCGGAAATGTCGTGGCGTCGGAATAGATCGGAAGCGACGGTAATGAGCAGCCAGAACCACACGATGAAGAAGAATATGGTGAGGACGTCCAGCAGGAAATTTCGATAGGTGAAGCCCTCCTGAAAGAAGAACATTGCGATCCTCCTCTGCCTGCCACTGCGTGCAACAGTTCCAGCCGACCCGATATTGTTCCTTAAAGCGCGATCCCGCCGCCAGCGTTTGATCTAGATCAATGCACGTCGGATCGAGGATCAATCAGGCGACACCCCCGATGTCTTCAACCTATGGCTGCTTTGCCCTCAAGAACGGAAGCGGCTCGGGTACACGCCTTCCGACTAGTGCATGATCTCCGCGCAAACGCTTCGCGTTTGTCGCGAGGGAAAACCGGTCTCCACTTTTCCGGATCACCCGCTGTCATTGCGAGCCACCGGGTCGGCGCGGAATGACGATGTGGGTGCAGCGGGTGCGACAAATCAACCCGACGGGCAAATCACCCGAACGTCCGTCCAGCCCTCGCGCGAAAAATAAATCGCTTAACCCGTCGGGCAAATCAGTGATTTAACTCCGCGCATCTCACCCGAATGAGGGGCGAGTCGCGATCGTCACGAACGTTGCGGTGAGATGCGGTGGACGCGGGTGTTGCGACTGACGAGCACGCGCATCGCGGACGGCGAAGTCGTGTGGTCCTGGCGCCCCGACGCTGGCGCTAAGTCCTGGGGGATGGAAACATCCCTAAGGGGTGACGGTGGCAAGAAAGCCCGGTCACCGAGGAGAGCACGAAGGAAACCGTAAAACCATCGCGCAGGGAAAGCCGGAATGCTTCGGTTGAACCTGTGGTCCTACCCCCGTGCTTTTTGTTGCACGGGACCCACGGGTGCAACCAGCACCCGGCTTTCCCTGCGCTCTCTGATATCGAGGAGGGTGGAAAGTGAAGCAAAGCTCGGGCACGACATGCCGCGAGAATGTAGACTCACATCCTCTCTGCTGTTTGACAATTGAATCGGAAGATATGCACGTCTCGATGCGTATGCGGCTCTATCTCCTCACCCTGAGCAGACCGCGTAGCGGTCGTCTCGAAGGGCGAGGCCACCGGCGGGGCCTCATCCTTCGAGACGCTTGCTGCGCAAGCTCCTCAGGATGAGGGTCCAACAGCGAGCGCGGGTTGAACCGTGGGCACGGGACCGCACGCCTTTGCCCACCCCGCGTTGCTACGCAATCACCAGATCGCAATACGCATAACCATCGCGCTCCACCCGTTCGCCGGCGCTGACTGCGATCCGGTGCGAGAACATCGGGCCGGCCACCACACACGTATGAAACTCGCCATTCTCGCCGCATGGATCGACACCATCGGGGAGATCGGCGAGAAGCTGCGCATCGAACCGGCGGCCGGCGAATTCGGCAGGCACCCGTTTCAGGTCAACGGTCGCAAGATAGGCTTCCAGCCCGCTTGCGATCATGACTTGCGCCAGTGCCGGCGTCGGCCGCTGCCACAGCGGGAAGATCGGCGTGATGCCGGTGCCAACCAGCTTCTGCTCGCGGTAGGCCCGGATATCGGCGAGGAAGAGATCGCCGAAGATCATGTGGGTGATGCCCTCAGCGACGGCCTGCGCGACCGCTTCACCCATGCGCGCCTCATAGACGTCGTTGGGACAAGGGTATGGGATCGGCACGATTCGCTGCGGCAGCCCCGCCGCCTCGCATTGCGCGCACAAGATCTGCTGCCGCACGCCGTGGATCGCGACGCGCTCCAAGGTCTCGGTGACGGTCGTCAGCGCGCCAACGACCTCGAACTCACCCGTCTGCATCACTTCATGCAATGCGAACGCGCTGTCCTTGCCGCTGGACCAGGAGATCAGCGCCTTCTGCCGCGGCATCAGTCGAACAGCCCTCGCGGCTGAGCCGATTGCGCCGGCGGTGCGCGCCTGCGCTGCTTCTGTGGCGGCGGTGCTGCCGCCGACGGCGCTGCCGGCAATGCGCCGATCCGGCGCAGCGCCGCTTCCGCGGCCCGCTCGCCGCTCTCCCAGGCGCCGTCGACCGTGCCCCACAAGGTGTCATGCGTGGCCTCGCCGGCGAAATACATGCAGCCGACCGGATCGATTAGCGCTCTCCGTGCGGCCTGCCCGCCGGGCGCGGCCACTGACATCGCGCCCAGTATATAGGGCGAAGCGTTCCAGCGCGTGGCGCTCGACTTCTTGATGCCGGCCACCGCATCGCTGCCGAACAGCTTCTTCAGCCATTCCGTCGCGAATGCGATCATAGCCTGCTCACCCTCTGCCGACAGATCGCGGCCGAACGAGCCCGCGACGTCGATCGTGCACAAGGATGAACCGCCGACATTGGCGTAGAGCAGCGCGGTACGCGTCGAGTTGCTCTGCTCGATCAGGACATCATCGTGCGCAAGCCCGAGCGGATTGCCTGACATCTGCAGCGCGATGCGGTCGTAGCTGCCGAGGCTGAGCTTTGCGACCGCATCGACCACGCGCCTCGGAAGTTCGGAATCGAACTTGAGCTTGCCGGCCGCGAGCACATTCGTCGACACCGTGATGATGGCCGCGCGCGCGAGGATCTTGCCCGACGGCGTGTTCACCTCGACGTCGCGGTTGCTGTAGGAGATGCGGGTGGCGGGCGTCGACAATGCCACCGGCAACTGCGCGCCGAGCTTCGCGATCAGCGTGCCGAGCCCCTGCCGACAGGCGACTGCATTGTCGCGATCCTGCGCCCGCGCCTTGTCGACGACCGAGATCTCCTTGAGGTCCTTGCCGGTGAAACTGGCGCCGAGCACGAACTCCGCCGTGCCGGCCCAATCGCCAAGCTCCTTCGGCAAGACCGAGGCGCAGGATACGTCGCTTCGGCGCGCGGCATCGTCGATCGCGCGATTGGCGCGCACCAGTGCGGCCAGGAATTCCTCGGTCTCGCCGGGACGCGCATTGCGGCGGCCGATGCGGATCTTCTCGCCCGACGGCGCGGGCAGCAGCTCGAGCCCCGCGGTCCGTGCGAGGCGGAGCATCGGATTGGCCTCCGGATTGTGCACCCAGCGCGCGCCGCGATCGAACGGAACTTCGAAGGTCGAGCTGTCGGTCTGGCAACGGCCGCCGATCTGGCTTGAGGCTTCCAGCACGATCACCTTGCGGCCCGCCGCCAATACGCGCCGCGCCGCAGCAATGCCGGCGGCGCCCGCGCCGATGACCACGATGTCAGCATCGCGCGCCGGCGGCGCGGCTCCAGCGCAGCCGGCAGAAAGCGAAGTAACGGCAATGCCCGCGGACGCCGACAGGAAGTTGCGGCGGGTGATTGTCATATCATGGTTTCCGCAGGCTTGAAGCAAATGGGAACAGCCCGCGAACCTTGCCGCATCTCATGCGGCGCAGCAACCATCATGGTGAATCAATCATGATTGATCGGCTGCGTCGATGAACTAAATTGCAACCGCTCGCGACCATGATAAGGAACCAAAAAGCGGAAGGGCAAGCCGCGCAGGGGGAAGCATATGGGCGTCATGCTCGACACGATCGGCCAGGTGATCGCGGGCTACCTGCAGAAGGAGATCCCGGGCTACGAGCCGTTCACGCCGAGCGATCCGGAGCATCTGCGCGGCGTGATCCAGCCTGGCGATGTCCTGCTGGTCGAAGGCAACAACCGCATTTCCGGCATCATCAAATACCTCACGCAATCGACTTGGTCGCACGCCGCGCTCTATGTCGGTCCGGTCGACGGCGCCTGCGAGCCTGACGGCGAGCCGCATGTGCTGATCGAGGCCAATATCGGCGAGGGCGTGACGGCTGCGCCGCTGTCGAAATATTTCCCCTATCATACCCGCCTCTGCCGCCCGGTCGGCCTCTCCTACGAGGACCGCGAGACGGTGTGCCGCTACGCCATCAACCGGATCGGCTTCGGCTATGACACCAAGAACATCGTCGACCTTGCGCGCTATCTGTTCCCGCTGCCGGTGCCGCAGCGCTGGCGGCGGCGGATGATCGCCTTCGGCTCCGGCGATCCCACCAAGATCATCTGCTCGGCGCTGATCGCGCAGGCCTTCGATGCCGTGCGCTACCCGATCCTGCCCAAGATCACCCGCACCTCGAGCCGCAAGGCGCGGCGCGAGATCCTGCACATCCGCGATTCCTCGCTCTACATGCCGCGCGACTTCGATATCTCGCCCTATTTCGAAGTCGTCAAACCCACCATCGTGCACGGCTTCGACTACACTGCCCTGCACTGGGCCGACAAGCAGAAGCCGCTCGAGGAGGTGGCGGGCGAATTCAGTGTGTTTCACGAAAAGTCGCCGCGGCTTGTTCCTGAAACGATTGACCAGGAAACGCCGCTTCCGGCTGCGCCTGAGGATACGGAAGTGAAGACGCCGGAGCTCGCGGCCTAGCTTAGAAGCGCGCCGCCAGCGTCAGGCGGACCGCGAGCGGTTCGGCCGGGTGGATGTGGCGATCGGCGACGCCATCGATCGGCTCGCCCGGCAGGCGCGACAGATAATAGTATTCGATCTGGTTGGTGTTGGCATTGAAGAGATTGAGCACGTCGAGCTGCAGCCGCATGCCATTGTCGAACTGATAGCCGGCCCGGGCGTTGAAGATCAGCGAGGATTGCGAGCGCACGCTGTCATCCTCGATCAGCGGACGCGGCCCGAAATAGCGCGCGGTCAGGGCGCCAAACCAGCCGGTCTCGCGGCCGAACGTCACGGCGCCGCTGGCGATCCAGGCCGGCGCGCCCGGAATGAAGTCGCCGACAGGATCGAAATCGGTGAAGCGCGCACGGGTATAGGCGAGATCGACGTCGATGCGCATCCACGGCAACGGCCTGTACTGATTGGTCCACTCGATGCCGATGCGCCGACTCGGACGGCTCGGCTCGGTGGTGCCGGCATCGCCGACGAACAGGAGTTCGGAATCGAAGTCGAGCACGAACACCGCGAGCGAGCTGGTCAGGCGTTCGATCGCCTTGGTACGGATACCGACCTCGGCGCCCTTGGAGCGGACCAGCAGCGGCACGCGGTCGAGCGGCGTCACCTTGTCGGTGGGATCGACGGTGATCGTCGCGCCGCGGATGTCGTTCGAATGCAGGCCATAACCGGCATTGCCGTAGAATTCGGTCTTGTACCACGGGCCCAGCACGATGCCGGCCTTCGGGCTGGTCATAGCCGCCTGCGCATTGCCCGAATTTTGCGGCGTGTCGCTGAAGACATGACCCGCAAAGAAATCCTCGCGGATGCCGACCGTGGTGCGCAGCCAGTCGGTCCAGCGCGCGGTGGTGTCGGCCCACAAGCCGACATTTCCTTCCTGCACACGGTCCTGGCGCACCGTCGAGAGCGCCTCGCGCTGGAAGGTCTTGAACAGGCCGACCTCGATATCGTCGCCGCGGGTCTGCAGGCCGACACGGGTCTGGGTCTCGATGCTGGCGACGCGCGCATCGAAGGCATGGGAGGCATTGAAGCCATAGACGGTGCGGCGATCGAGCTGGCTGAACTGATCGCCATTGATGGGATCGTCGAGGAAATAGGTGAAGTTGTTGAACAGTCGCAGCGACGAACGGATCACATAGGCATTCGCGAGAGTCTGGCCGTAGTCACTCGACTGCGCCCAATTGCCGGACAGGCTGAAGCGGCTCGAGGTGCCGCCGTCGGTCGGATCGAGCGAGCCGAAACGGTTGATCAAACCCTGGTCGATCGCGCGCTGCGCCACCTGGTCGGTCGACGTCCAGCCGTTGGAATAGGCCATCGCCGACAGCGTAAACCCATCGGTCGCGGTGCCCTGGCTGTAGCGCAGCACGCCGCTCGCCTTGCGCACATCGTCCGGCACGTCCCACGGACCGTCATATTTGTTGGCCACGATCGCGCCGAGCAGCGTGCCCTCGCCGACCGCCGTGGAGCCCGCCGCCAGCGCGCGCTGATAGCCGAAACTGCCGAAGGTCACCTGGGCGATGCTCTTGGGCAGCCGGTTGACATAATCGATGCCGACGCTGCCGGCGGAGGAGAAGTCTCCAGTGTCCGCATAGTACGGGCCCTTGCGGACGTTGACGGAGCTGATCAGTTCCGGGATCAGGAAATTGACGTCGGCATAGCCCTGGCCGTGGCCATGGGTCGGCATGTTGACGGGCATGCCGTCGACCTTGATCGCAAGATCGGTGCCGTGGTCGAGATTGAAGCCGCGCAGGAAATACTGGTTGGCTTTGCCCTCGCCGGAATGCTGGGTGACAATCAAGCCGGGCACCACTTCCAGGACCTCGCCGACGCGCGACACCGGCAACGCATTCACCTCCTCGCCGCTGATGCGCATCTCGCTCGCGGCGGTCGGCAGCAGATTAGCCGCACCCACTTGTCCCGAACCGAGGGCGATGCTGCCTGCCGCCGATGCGGGCTGAGCCGATTGGACTGTGTGAGGGTTTCGCCCGCTGCGCGGACGGTGCGACTGTTCGGCCCGCTTGATCCGCTTTGGTGGCGTCGTCTGCGGCGACGTCACCGTGACCGCAGGAAGTTGATTGCCGGGCTGGCTGGCAGCCGTTTGTGCCTGCGCCGGCGACGTGAGAACAACAAGGGAGGCGGCGGGAAAAACCCACCCGACAAGTTTACGCAATGCCCATGCCCCCGCATGGCAACCTGCTACAATCCGACAGGCAACCAGTTCGACTTCAACCCAGCCCGGCGAGGCTACCAAAGCTCAGTATGACGTTACAACAAGAATATCATACTGACGCACCCGCGGCGCCAATCGGAAATACCTGATGCAACGGATCACCATCACCATCGAGGACGATCTGCTCGACGAGATCGACGCCGCGGCAAAAACGCGCGGCTACCAGAACCGCTCGGAGATCATCCGCGATCTCGCCCGCGCGGGATTGCAGCAGAGCGCGGAGGACGCGGCGCCGTCAGGGCAATGCGTGGCCGCGCTGGTGTATGTCTACGACCACGCCGCACGCGACCTTTCAAAGCGGCTGGTGCAGAACTTCCATGGTCACCACGACCTCTCGCTGGCGACGCTGCACGTCCATCTCGACGACGATAGCTGCATGGAAGTGACCGCGCTGAAAGGCGCCGCCGGCGACGTCCGCCATCTCGCCGACCACGTCATCGCCGAACGCGGCGTGCGCTATGGCCGGGTCGTGATGATCCCGACCGCACCGGACAAGAAGCCGCGCAAGCATGGGCACCGGCACGATTGAAGGCGGCGGTCCGGCTCTTGCCGAAGCCGTCGGTCATATCTAACTGTCGCAGGGGCTTTTTGGAGATAGACCCACGATGTTAGATGCCGCCGTCAAGGCGCTCACGCAAATCCTGTCGCCGCCGATGCGCTCGATCCTGTGGCGCTCGGTCGGCGTGGCGCTGGTATTGGTGACGGTGCTCGCAATCGGATTGCAGCGGCTGTTGAGCTGGTTTGCCGACTATGGCGAGGTCTGGGCCGAAGGCCTGCTCGGCCCCAACTTCCACTCCACGCTCCACGTGCTTTCCTGGATCGTATCGATCGCCGCCGGCCTCGGCGTGGTGCTCGGCGGCATCTTCCTGATGCCTGCGATCACCTCGCTGGTGGCGAGCCTGTTCGTCGACGAGGTTGCCGACCATGTCGAGCGCGAACATTATCCGGCCGAACAGCCCGGCGTCGCGCTGCCGTTCAACCTCGCCATGACCGAGGGCATCAAGACCGCGCTGCTGACGATACTGGTCTACCTGATCGCGCTGCCCTTCGTGCTGTTCGCCGGCGCCGGCTTCCTGATTTTCTTCTTCGCCACCGCCTGGCTCTTGGGCCGCGAATATTTCGAGCTTGCGGCGATGCGGTTCCGGCCGCCGGCTGAGGCCAAGGCGATGCGCCGCGACAATGCGGCAACCATATTCACCGCCGGCCTGATCATTGCCGCCTTCGTGTCGATTCCGATCGTCAACCTGGCGACGCCGCTGTTCGGCATGGCCTTCATGGTCCACATGCACAAGCGCCTGTCAGGCCCGAGGCCGGAATTGCTCGAGCCGCGGCGGCAGGGAATATCGATGCGCTAGCAGTCGACGATCAGGCCCCCGACATTCCGCACTTGCGCATCACCATCTTGGCAAAGCCGAACGGCTCCGGCGTAAACGGACCCGGCGGCGCGCGGGTAATCAGGGCGACGAAGAACAGCGCAGTCATCGCCAGCCAGAAGCACAGCCAGAAACCGTCGATATAAGCGAGCACGTTGGCCTCGCGCTGCACCAGCGCCGCCAGCGTCCCCACCGCCCGCGCCTGGGCGAGGCCGACGCCGTGTGCCGCGAATTCGTCGGCGAGCTGCTTGAGCATGCGCACGACATTGACATCGCCATTGGCGACGTGTTGCCCGATATAGTTGGAGTGGATCTGCTCGCGGACGCGCAGCCAGGTGCCCATCAGCGCCACGCCGATCTCGGCGCCGCCAAGCCGCATGATCTGGATATAGGCGGCGAACGCCGTGGCGCGGCTCGGGTCGGAATTGGCCAGCGCCATGATGATGATCGGCAATAGCGTCAGCGACTGCCCGATCGATTGCAGGAGAACGATGCCGGCAAAATCCCCCCGCGCCCAATCGTGGGTCAATTGCGTGCCCCAGAGATTGGCGGCCGCGAAGGCCGAAAATCCCAGAACAACCACCGTGCGCGGATCGAAATGCCTGAGCAGATAGATCGAGATCGGCACCAGCACGAACATCGGCAGCGCACCGTAGGTCAAGAGCAAAACGCCGCTCTGCTCCGGCCGCATCAGCGCGATCGTGCCGAGGAAGTTCGGCACCAGCGATGAATTGGACAGACTGGTGAGGGTGTAGAGCAGGATGACGACCAGCGAGAGCCCGACGTTGCGCGAGAACAGCACGTTCACATGCGCCCAAGGCTGCCGCACCATTGTCTCATTGATCACGAAGACGACGAACAGCGCCGCGCCGCCAAGCAACAGTGCCATCACCGTGCCAGATTCGAGCCAGTCGAGCCGATTGCCCTGATCGAGACCGGCATAGATCATCGACACCGAGCTGCCGAGCAGGAGCATGCCACCCCAATCCGCATCGCGAAGCAGATCCTTGTTGACGGGTTCGCTGGGCGTGCCGAGATAGACCATCAAGGCCATCAGCGGCGCGATGACGACGCCCTGCCAGTACACCCACTGCCAGCCGAGATGATCGACATAGAAGCCGACCAGCGAGGTCGAGGTATCCAGTGCGAAGCCAACCCGGATCGCGTAGATCGATATCGCCGGAATCCACCAGCGGATCGGTAGATTCCGGAACACGATCATCAGCGTCGCCGGCACGAAGGTGCCGAGCAACAGGCCATGCACGATGCTGAGCCCGATCAGCGTCGGGTAATGGTCGACGAATGGGATGACCAGCGACACCCCGGCATAGGCGAGGCTCGGGATGCCCAACACGCGGCGCAAGCCGAACACGGTGGCGAGCCAGGCGACCGCCGGCGCGATGAAGATTTGCGAGCCGATTCCTGCGGTCGAAATCCAGGCGCCCTCGTCGAAACCGAGCGAGAATGCGCCGCGCAGGTCCGGCAGGCCAACCGTGGTCAGCCGGCTGTCGACATTGGCGAGGAACGCGCCGAGCAGCACCGCGGCCACCGCAAACAGCGGCTGCCGCGCGATGCCGCCCTGCGAGACCGGTCCACGGCCGGCGTCGTCATTTGCCGCCATTCGTCCCCGCATCGGCAGTGTTGATGCTGGTGATCACCGACATGCCAGGCAACAGGCGCGAGAGCAGCGGCTGATTTTCGTCGAACCGGATACGGACCGGGATGCGCTGCACGACCTTGGTGAAATTGCCGGTGGCGTTATCCGGCGGCAATAGCGCGAATTGCGAACCGCTGGCCGGCGCAATGCGCTCGACGCGACCGCGCAATCTCTCACGCGGGAAACTGTCGACAGTGATCTCGACGGGTTGGCCCGGCCGCACCCGTGTGAGCTGGGTTTCCTTGTAGTTGGCGATCACATAGACATTTGGCAGCGGCACGACATTGATCAGGTTGGTGCCGATATTGACGTAGTCGCCCGGCTGCACCTGCCGCTCCCCGACGACGCCGTCGAACGGCGCCACGATTTTGGTGTAGCCGAGCTTGAGCTTCGCAGCGGCGAGCTGCGCCTTGGCAGCATCGAGATCGGCGGCGCGCTGCTTCTTGGTGCCCTGCAACACCTCGAGCTGATGGCGCTGCGCGGCAACCACGGCGCGGCTCGCGCGCACATCGGCCTGCGCCTTTGCATAGGCGGCGGTCGCCTGTTCGAGCCTCTGCCGCGTGCCTGCGTCGGTTTGCGACAGCGATTGCTGGCGCTCCTGCTCCTGGCGCGCCTCGACCTCCAGCGCCGCCGCGGAGACTTGCGCGGCCTCGGCCTGCGCGATCGTCGCGTATTGCAGTTCGACCTGATTGTTCAGATTGTCGAGCGCGGCCTGCGCGGCGGCGACGCCGGCTTCGGCCTGCGCAACCTGGGCCTCGTAATCGGCGGGATCGATCTGCACCAGGAGGTCTCCAGCCTTGACGTGCTGGAAATCCTTCACCGCCACCGTCAACACCTCGCCGGAGACGCGGCTGCTCAAGCGCGTCAGCTCGGCGCGGACATAGGCGTCGTTGGTGGTCTGGATCGTGGCTGCGCCGACCCATTCGTCCCAGCGCAACGTGGCGAGCGCAATGAAGGCGAAGGCGGCAAGCACGGCAAATACGGGAATGGCCAGCCGCGCCAACGTGCTCGACGGCGCGGCGGATGGCTTCGGCGGCGGAGCCGTAGGCGCCGGAGCCGGTGACGGCGCAATCCTGTTCAGGGGTGCCGGGGTGATTTGGTTTTGCTCACTCAAGGTACATTCCCCAGGTCATCCTTCTCACGCAACTACCGAGACAGCGACCGGCCGAGGGCGGCCATCATCGCTCAGACCGTCTTTTCCGGCCACCGGCAAAGATCGTTGATCAGGCATACCTCGCAGCGCGGTTTCCGCGCGAGACAGGTGTAGCGGCCGTGCAGGATAAGCCAGTGATGTGCATGCAGCATGAACTCGGCGGGAATCACTTTCTCCAGTCCGAGCTCGACTTCGAGCGGCGTCTTGCCCGGCGCAAGCCCGGTGCGGTTGGCGACGCGGAACACGTGGGTATCGACCGCCAACGTATGTTCGCCATAGGCCATGTTGAGCACAACATTGGCGGTCTTGCGGCCAGCGCCGGGCAGCGACTCGATCTCGGCGCGGGTGCGCGGCACCTGGCCACCAAAATCCGAGATCAGCTTCTCGGATAGCGCGATGACGTTCTTGGCCTTGGTGCGATAGAGACCGATGGTCCTGATATAGTCGCGCAGCTTCTCCCCACCGAGCGCGAGCATTTTCTGCGGCGTGTCGGCGACGGCAAACAGCGCCCGCGTCGCCTTGTTGACGCCGGCATCGGTCGCCTGCGCCGACAGCACGACGGCAACCAGCAGCGTATACGGATTGAGATGCTCAAGCTCCCCCTTCGGCTCCGGGTTGGCCTTGCGGAACCGTTCGAACGCTTCGCGCACTTCGGCCGGAGTCCAGGGCTTCTGGGCTTTAAGGGATTTCTTTGCCGCGCGAGCGGGTGGCCTCGCCACCGGCTTCTTTGCCGATTTTTTCGGCGACGATCGAACGGTGGGTTTCCTGGCGCGTTGAGCGCGGATGATTTTGGCCATGATCGGCCATATACTGGTGCGTCATGACTGCTAGCAACGACTTTGACCCCACGCTTGAACCAGAGCTGTTCTCGGCGCTGCTGACGCCGCACCGCTCGCTCAATCGTACCGGCTTCATCGTGCTGATGAGCATCGTCAGCGCGGTCAGTTTTGCGGCCGGCGCCGTATTCTGGTGGATGGGCGCCTGGCCGGTGTTCGGCTTCTTCGGCCTCGACGTGCTCGTCATCTACTGGGCCTTCCGCGTCAATTTCCGCACCGCCCAGGCCTGCGAGGAAATCACAGTGACGCCATCGGAATTGCGGGTGCGCCGGGTCAACCATCACGGGCATATCGCGGAATGGGTGCTCAATCCGCTCTGGGTGCAGTTCGAGCAGCAGGTCGACGCCGAGTTCGGCATCGAGCGGCTCTATCTGGTTTCCAGGGGACGCCGCGTCGACATCGGCAGCTTCCTGGGTCCAGACGAAAAAGCTAGTTTTGCCAAAGCCTTAATTGCCGCGCTGAACGCCGCCAAGCGCGGGCCGATCTACAATCCAATCCATTGAGGGTTGTCGGAAAACGGGTGGCTGAACCGCCGCATGCGCCCTAAATCAGCACCCATGATGACACTCGCCATCCACGATCAGCGTTTGGCCAAGTCGGGCCTCCAGAGTGCCGCGCAGCGCGACTACGATTCGGTACGGCGCGCGATCGCCTTCATCTCCGAGCGTTGGCGCGCGCAGCCGACCATCGAGGCGGTGGCGGACGCCGCCGGTGTGACGCCGGACGAGTTGCATCACCTGTTCCGCCGCTGGGCCGGGCTCACGCCAAAGGCGTTCATGCAGGCGCTCACCCTCGATCATGCCAAGAACCTGCTCCGCGATTCCGCGAGTGTGCTCGATGCCGCGCTCGATTCAGGACTGTCAGGCCCCGGCCGGTTGCACGATCTCTTCGTCACCCATGAAGCGATGTCGCCGGGCGAATGGAAGATTGGCGGCGCCGGCATGACGCTGCACTACGGCTTCCACCCCTCGCCATTCGGAACCGCGATCGTGATCGCCACCAGCCGCGGTCTGGCCGGTCTCGCCTTCGCCGATCCCGGCGACGAAGCAACCGCATTTGCCGACCTGCGCCGGCGCTGGCCGAACGCGACCTATGTGGAGGACGCCGAAGGCACCGCTCCGATTGCACAGCGTGTCTTCGACACGAAACTCTGGCGGCCAGACCAGCCGCTGCGCGTGGTCCTGATCGGCACCGATTTCGAGGTGCGGGTGTGGGAGACGTTGCTGAGGATCCCGATGGGGCGCGCAGTGTCGTATTCCGACATCGCCTGCAAGATCAACAGCCCGAAGGCCTCGCGCGCCGTCGGCGCCGCAGTCGGCCGCAACCCCGTGTCGTTCGTGGTGCCCTGCCATCGCGCGCTCGGCAAAAGCGGCGCGCTGACCGGCTATCATTGGGGCATCACCCGCAAGCAGGCGATGCTCGGCTGGGAAGCCGGGCAGTTGGGATTGCAGTAGTGGAGTAGCTCGCAGGATAGGCAGAGCGCAGCGAAACCCATCGCACGATCAGCGATCCAACCGCTTCCAGAACACCGCCGTGTCGCAGAGCGCGCCGTCAGGAAACAGCGCGTAGTTCGGGATGATCCCGCTCTCGGTCCAGCCGGCGCGCTTGTAGAGGCGATAGCCGTTCTCGCCCGGCACGGTGTCGAGCACGAGCAGCCAGCGGCCGCGCCTGATGGCTTCGACTTCGATCTGCGCCATTAGAGCTGCGCCGATGCCGCGCCCACGGACGGAACGGTGTACCAACATCTTTTTCAGGTCGGCGCGGTGCGGCTGGTTGGGCGGCGTGTCGAGACCCAACTGGACCGTGCCGACGATCTTGCCATCGAGCTTTGCTGCAAGCAGGATAGTCTCGCCTGACGCGACCGCGTCCGCGACCTTACGAAAGTACGCAAGCCCGTCGGCTTGCGAGAACGGCGCCATGAAGCTGACACTGGCGCCGCCCGTCGACACAATCGACGAGGACCGATGCGAGTTGCTCGAGGGCTGCGTCCGGTACGGGCGCGTCGAGAACGGAGATCTCGACGCTGCCGCTCACGCCGCCAGGTCGAGTTTGGAGGCGACGGTGGAGTCGGCGTTGAGGCGGTAGATGATTGGTGCGCCGGTCGCCAGCTCGCGCTTCACGATCTGCTCGGGCGACAGTTTCTCCAGCACCATGATCAGCGCGCGTAGCGAATTGCCGTGGGCGGCGACCAGCGTGCGCTCGCCGCGCAGCACGCAGGGCAGGATTTCCTGCACGTAATAGGGCAGCGCGCGCGCCAGCGTATCCTTCAGGCTTTCGCCGCCGGGCGGCGACACGTCGTAGGAGCGGCGCCAGATCAGGACCTGCTCTTCGCCCCACTTCTTGCGGGCGTCGTCCTTGTTGAGACCGGAGAGATCGCCGTAATCGCGTTCATTGAGCGCGACGTCCTTGAGCGTCTTCAATCCGGTCTGGCCGATTTCGGCGAGTGCCAGATCCAGCGTATGCTGCGCGCGCTTCAACACCGAAGTAAAGGCGATATCGAACGACAGTCCCTGCGCCTTCAACTTGCGCCCGGCCTCTTTTGCTTCAGCGATGCCCTGCTCGGTAAGACCGGGGTCCTTCCAACCGGTGAAGAGATTCTTCAGATTCCATTCACTCTGGCCATGGCGCACCAGCACGAGAAGACGATCGCTCATTCCAAATTCCGTTCTTGTTTGAGCATTATCATATCGGAAAACCGGTCCCGCTTTTCCGGATCATGCGTTAGACGTCGGACAGCCCCAGCACATCCATCATGGAGTATAGCCCGGGCTCCTTGCCATGTGCCCATAGCGCCGCCTTGATCGCGCCATGCGCAAAGATCATGCGGTCCTCGGCAAGGTGCGACAGCGTGATGCGCTCATGCGGTCCGGCGAAGATCACGCTGTGGTCGCCGGGCACCGTGCCGCCGCGGAGCGACGCAAAGCCGATATCGCCGGTGCGGCGCGCCCCGGTGTGGCCGTCGCGGCCGCGCACCGAGTGCTTCTCGAGCGCAACACCGCGGCCGGCGGCGGCGGCTTCGCCGAGCAGGAGAGCGGTGCCGGAGGGCGCGTCAACCTTGGCCTTGTGGTGCATCTCGACGATCTCGATGTCGAAGGCGTTGTCGAGCGATTTCGCGACCTGCTTGACGACGGCCGCCAGGATGTTGACGCCGAGGCTCATATTGCCTGATTTCACCACCACGGCGCGGTTGGTGACGCTTCGGATCACCGCGTCGTCGGACGCTGACAGCCCGGTGGTGCCGATGACATGGACGAGTCCACGCTGGACCGCGATCGCGACATTGGCGATCGTTGCCGCCGGCACGGTGAAATCCAGGATGCCGTCGGCATTGGCCGAGAGCGACCAAAGATCAGCCGATAATTTGACGCCGTTGGCCGGCAGGCCCGCGAGCACGCCGGCGTCCTCCCCGAGAAGGTCGGAGCCGGGCGCTTCCAGCGCACCGGTCAGAACCGCGCCCGGGGTCTCCGAGATGGCGCGCGTCAAGGCACGGCCCATCCGGCCGCCGGCCCCCGCAACGATCAAGCGCATATCGGCCATGGCTTATCCCTCACCACGCCCTATAGCGGGCGCAGGCCATTCCGGCAACCGAGTCTCTTGCGAGACGTTCCCATAGGCAAGCAAAAGCTGGAAACGAGGCGGGCAGAACGATAGTCCGATCTGGCCCGCCGGCGGGATCGCCGAGGCCGCCGTCCCGCGTGGCTACAGCCCTAGTTCCAACTGCTTTTCCAAGACGACCTGGCCGTCGCGTTCGACAGTATAGGTTGCCTTGTAGGTGCCGCGGCCCCAGCCGTTCGGCGGGCGCTTCTTTCCCGCAAACAACATGTACTGCGCCTTGTTGCTCTGAAGCGGCGCGGCTCGATTTTCGGCCAGAACTTGTCCCTGCGGGTCCTTGATCACCAGCCCCTGGGTGTCTCCCGCTTTCAGCCCGATGGCACGAACGAAGACAACAAGCGCGGGGGAATCGGCGGATACGGATTGCCCCTCCGCACTTGCTTCCTCGATGAGTTCCATGGTCGGCGGACCATTCATGAAGCCGGCGTTCAGCACCGCTCGTTCCTGATACGCAAGCCTGGCGCGGAGCGCGGGCTGCCAGAGCGATTCACCGCTGCCGCATGAGCCGGGAACGGCACCATAAGCGAAGGGATCGACGACGGCTCCTTTGTACCTCACAGTGAAATGCAGATGAGGATATTCGGTCAGACCCGACAGACCGATACGGCCGAGCCGCTGCCCGCGGGCGACGTCGTCGCCGGGCTTCACCGCCAGGCTGCCATTGGCCATATGGCAGTATTGGGTTTCCCAGCCGCCGGGATGTTCGATAAGGACGCCGTTGCCGCACTCGACATCGCGCACGGCCTCGCGAGCTGGCTTGCCGGTGGCGTCGGGCACGCCGTCGCGCATGCGAAGAACGCGGCCGCTTGCGGAAGCGAGCACGTCCACGCCGGATCTTTGCGCCGCGAGCGAGGGTATGCGGAAGTCCGTCCCGTTATGTGCGTCGTAGGTGAGCGTGCCGCATTTATAATCGCGGCTCGATTGCGACGGATCGTCGTCAACATAGTTCTGTATGTAGCAGGTCCGGCCAATCTCGCAGCCGACGGGCATTCCAAGCTCGATGTTCTCCGCGCGCGCGGAGCCGGCAAAGCCGACTGCGGTCGCGATCGCTGCGACGGACCGTATGAAGCTCGTGGATATGGTGGACGGCGTCGCAATCATCTGGCCGAAGCCTATCAGCTATCCAGCGCAGGGATCATTTCCTGTCGACTGTTATTCGGACAACGCGTGGCTCGTCACCTTCTTGCGAAGAAGGCCGGCTCAGGACTGGGGCGCGTCGTAGCCTTCGATGATGATGAGATCGGCGATCGAATGCGGCTGGCGGACCTTGATGTTGGCCTGGTATTCTGGCGAGCGATAGCAAGTCAGCGCCGTTTCGTAGTCGGGAAACTCGATCACGACGTTGCGGGAACGGCTCTGGCCTTCGACTGCGGTGAACTTGCCGCCGCGCACGACAAACTTGCCACCGAATTTCTGAAAGATGGCCGCGTTGGCCGCGATGTATGGCTTGTAGCCTTCCTCGTTGTGAACGTCGACGCGTCCGATCCAATATCCCTTGGCCATCCCTTTTTCTCCTTTGTTACTATCCGAGCGCCTGCGCGATCTCAGCCTGGACGGCTTCTGCGGCGGCTTTGGGGTCGGCGCCTTCCAGGATCGGCCGTCCGACCACCAGATAGTCAGCGCCGGCGGCGATTGCACGTGACGGCGTCATGATGCGCTTCTGATCGCCGCTCGCGGAACCGGCCGGGCGGATGCCTGGTGTCACCAGCTTCATCTGGTGCCCGACGATCTTGCGCAGCGAGGCCGCCTCCTCCGGCGAACTCACGAGCCCATCGACGCCGAGCACCTGCGCCTGCTGCGCGCGCGCCTCGACGAGATCGGCAACGTTGAAGCGATAGCCGGCGGCGTGGAGATCATTGTCGTCATAGGACGTCAGCACCGTGACCGCGAGAATCCTGAGGTTCGATCCCGCGCGTGCTTCGACGGCGGCCTTCATGGTCTGCGGATAGGCGTGCACGGTGAGGAAGGTCGCGCCAAGCGTCGCGATGCTCTCGACGCCGCGCGCCACCGTGTTGCCGATGTCATGCAGCTTGAGATCGACGAAGACCTTCTTGCCGGCGCTTGCGAGCGCGCGCGCCAGCGGCAGGCCGCCGGCATAAGCGAGCTGATAGCCGATCTTGTAGAAATTCACGCTGTCGCCGAGTTTGTCGATCATCGCTTCCGCTACGATGACGCTGGGCAAATCGAGGGCCACGATCAATCGGTCCTTCGGCGCGATATCGGCTGGCTGCATGTCACCTCACATCATGCGTTGAGAAAGGTCGATCAATTGCCGCACCATGGCCTGCATCGCCTCGATATCGGCGGGATGCCTTAAGCGATCCATATCGTCATAGGCATGTTCGGCAAATGACAGCGCGAGCTGGTTCGGGATCACGGGGGCCTGGCAGGCCGACAGGATGAGGCGGAGCGCCGCCAATGCGCGGCTGCCGCCGAGCCGGCCACCGGAGGCGGCAGCGATGGCGAAGACACGATCGCGAAACACCTGGCCGCGGGTCTCATGGGCATCCTGCACGCGGCTCACCCAATCGATGGTGTTCTTGACCAGCGGCGGCACCGAGGAATTATATTCCGGCGTCACGATCAGGACGCCATGATGCGCGCCGATCATGCGCTTGAGATTGATCGCGTTCTTCGGCACGCCGGATTTTGCCTGCAGGTCACCGTCGTAGATCGGCAGCGGAAAATCGGCCAAAGAGATGCGGCTGACCTCGGCGCCCGCCTGCGCGAATTCATGCGCTGCAACGGCCGCGAGCTTCGCGTTGAGCGAGCCTGATCGCAGCGACCCCGGGATCACAAGTATTTTCAGCGCAGACATTATTTTTGAATCGCGTTCGGCAGACCCGCCGCGCGACGCGCGGGTGTCACCGCCCTTTGCGATACACCCAGACCCGGGCGGGCGGAAGGTTCATCCAGATCCGCTCGGAAGCTTCTGTGGACACGCCCGGCAGCGATTTCGGGATCGGCGGGACGACCGAATAGGTGAATTGGACGAAGGGAGCGCCCGGCGCCAGGGCCGCGAAGGCGTCGCGGATCAATCTCAGGCGCGTGATCATCGGTTTGGTGACCAGCGGCAGGCCGGAGACCATCGCTGCGGCCGGCGCGGGTAAAGCGTCCCAGAGCGATTCCCGAAGCCTGTAGGCGTCGCCCTGCACCACCTTGGCCTGCGGATAGCGCTCGCGCAGCAGCGCGCAGAAGCCGGGATTGTATTCGACCAGCACGAGCCGCTTCTGATCGACGCCATGTTCGATCAGCGCGTTGGTGATCGCACCGGTCCCGGGACCAAGTTCGACGACGGGACCTTCCGATCTGACATCGACATATTGCGCCATCGTGCGCGCGAGCAACCGGCCTGACGGCATCACCGCGCCAACATGCAGCGGTTTTTCGATCCATGACCGGAGGAAGCGGACCTCGTCGTCGAGACGGGGCTTCTTCAACGGACGCACGGACGATTGCAGGGGCATGTCGCTACCAGGCGGGACCGCGCGAGCGGCTGTCAGAAAACAGTCATAAAGAGGTATAGGTCGAAGCCGTTATGGTCAAGCAGATCGCCCGCGCATCTGTTCCGCCGAACCGCAACGCAGTTCGGCGATAACGCTATGCACCAATTTGGATTTCGGCACTGTTACGCCCATCGCTTCCGCGACCACGCTAGGTACCCGTCCGAGTGCCGAAGAAGTCCTTGACCTTGGAGAAGAAACCTACCGCTTCCGGTTGCGTCGCGCCGGAGGAGAGCTTTTCGAACTCCGTCAGCAATTCCTGCTGCTTCTTGGTCAGATTCTGGGGCGTTTCGACCACGACCTGGACATACATGTCGCCGGTCTGGCGCGAGCGCAGCACCGGCATGCCCTTTGATGCAATGCGGAATCGGCGGCCGGATTGCGTTCCGGCCGGTACCTTCACCTTGGTCTTGCCCTTGTCGATGGTCGGCACATCGAACTCGCCACCCAGGGCCGCGGTGACCATCGAGATCGGCACGCGGCAGTGCAGGTCGGCGCCATCGCGCTGGAAGAACGCGTGCTGGGTCAGCGACAGGAAGATGTAGAGGTCGCCGGACGGGCCGCCGCGGACGCCGG
Organism: Bradyrhizobium sp. Leo114; assembly: GCF_055229415.2. Lineage (NCBI taxonomy): Bacteria > Pseudomonadati > Pseudomonadota > Alphaproteobacteria > Hyphomicrobiales > Nitrobacteraceae > Bradyrhizobium > Bradyrhizobium sp. Leo114. The sequence continues at coordinate 93,616 of NZ_JBUYEN020000008.1, forward strand.
CTTCGCCCTCGCCCGCGAGGCGAATGCGGGTGCCATCCTCGACGCCCTGGGGAATATTGACCGACAGCGTCCGCTCGCGTGTGACCCGACCGGAGCCGGAGCAAGACGGACAGGCGTCTTCGATCATCTGGCCGCGGCCCTGGCAGCCGGGGCAGGTGCGCTCCAGCGTGAAGAAGCCCTGGGCCTGGCGGATGCGGCCGGCGCCGCCGCACATCGAGCAGGTCTTCGGCTTGGTGCCGGCCTTGGCGCCGGTGCCGGAGCAGGATTCGCAGGTGACGGAGACAGGAATTTCGATCTGCGCGGTCTTGCCGAGATACGCCTCCTCGAGCGTGATCTCCATGTTGTAGCGAAGATCGGCGCCGCGCTCGCGGCCACCGCTACGCCGCTGCCCGGCCATGCCGAACAGGTCTTCGAAAATATCGGAGAAAGAAGAGGCAAAACCAGCGCCGAAGCCTGGACCGCCACCGCCCATGCCCTGCTCGAACGCGGCATGGCCGTAGCGGTCATAAGCGGCGCGCTTATCGTTGTCCTTCAGGACCTCGTAGGCTTCGTTGATTTCCTTGAACCTGACCTCGCTCGTGGCATCGCCGGGATTGCGGTCCGGATGCCATTTCATCGCGAGCTTACGGAAAGCCGATTTCAGCTTGGTTTCGTCCGCGTTCCGCTCGACCTCGAGGGTCTCGTAATAGCAGCGCTTGGTAGACATCAGTCAAACCCGCCCGAATTCATCCTCATGCCGGACCATGCGTTCGGCAAGATGCAGTGTCCGGCTTAACGAAAAATGACCCCCATCCATGGAGACGCTCGGCGCGCTCTTGGCATGGGGGTCATCATCCTACGCCCGCGTCTTAAGCAGACTTCTTGTTCTTGTCGTCGTCGACCTCGGTGAACTCCGCGTCGACGACATCATCCTTCGCAGCGTCCTTGGCGGCATCGCTTTCGGCCTGCTGTTTGTACATGGCTTCGCCGAGCTTCATCGAAGCCTGCGCCAGCGCGTTGGTCTTGGCCTTGATCGCTTCGGCATCATTGCCCTTCAAGGCTTCCTTCAGGTCGCTGACGGCGTCCTCGATGGCGCGGCGCTCGGTCTCGGCGACCTTCGAGCCATGCTCGGCCAGCGCCTTCTCGGTGGAATGCACCAGCGCGTCCGCATGATTCTTGGCGTCGACGGCCTCACGCCGCTTCTTGTCCTCGGCCGCGTTGGCCTCGGCGTCCTTGACCATCTTCTCGATGTCGGTTTCGGAGAGGCCGCCGGATGCCTGGATCCGGATCTGCTGCTCCTTGCCGGTCGCCTTGTCCTTGGCCGAGACGTTGACGATGCCGTTGGCGTCGATGTCGAAGGTCACCTCGATCTGCGGCATGCCGCGCGGGGCCGGCGGAATGCCCATCAGGTCGAACTGGCCGAGCATCTTGTTGTCGGCCGCCATTTCACGCTCGCCCTGGAAGACGCGGATGGTGACCGCGTTCTGGTTATCCTCAGCGGTCGAGAACACCTGGCTCTTCTTGGTCGGGATCGTGGTGTTGCGGTCGATGATGCGGGTGAACACGCCGCCCAGCGTCTCGATGCCGAGCGACAGCGGGGTCACGTCGAGCAGCAGGACGTCCTTGACGTCGCCCTGCAGCACGCCGGCCTGGATCGCAGCACCGATGGCGACGACCTCATCCGGGTTGACGCCCTTGTGCGGCTCCTTGCCGAACAACTGCTTCACCACTTCCTGAACCTTCGGCATGCGGGTCATGCCGCCGACCAGCACCACCTCGCCGACTTCGGCGGCGGTGAGGCCGGCATCCTTCAGCGCCTTGCGGCAGGGCTCAATGGTCTTCTGGATGAGTTCGTCAACCAGTGCCTCGAACTTGGCGCGGGTCAGCTTCATCGTCAGATGCTTCGGCCCGGTCTGGTCGGCCGTGATGAAGGGCAGGTTGATCTCGGTCTGCGTCGTCGACGACAATTCGATCTTGGCCTTCTCAGCGGCTTCCTTCAGGCGCTGCAAGGCAAGCTTGTCATTGCGCAGGTTGATGCCCTGCTCCTTCTGGAATTCGTCGGCGAGATAGCTGACGAGCCGCATGTCGAAATCTTCGCCGCCGAGGAAGGTGTCGCCGTTGGTCGACTTCACCTCGAACACGCCGTCGCCGATTTCCAGGATCGAGATATCGAAGGTGCCGCCGCCGAGGTCGTACACCGCGATGGTGCCGGACTTGGTCTTGTCGAGACCGTAAGCAAGCGCGGCCGCGGTCGGCTCGTTGATGATGCGCAGCACTTCAAGGCCCGCAATCTTGCCGGCGTCCTTGGTGGCCTGGCGTTGCGCGTCGTTGAAGTAGGCGGGAACCGTGATGACGGCCTGATCGACCTTCTGGCCGAGATGCGCTTCCGCGGTCTCCTTCATCTTCTGCAGGATGAAGGCGGAGACCTGGGAGGGCGAATAGGTCTTGCCGTCGGCCTCGACCCAGGCGTCGCCGTTCGATGCCTTGACGATCTTGTAGGGGACAAGCTTCTTGTCCTTCTCGACCATCGGGTCGTCGTAGCGGCGGCCGATGAGGCGCTTCACCGCAAAGAATGTCCGTTCAGGATTGGTCACCGCCTGGCGCTTGGCCGGCTGACCGACGAGGCGCTCGCCATCATCGGTGAGGGCGACGATCGACGGCGTCGTCCGCATGCCCTCGGAATTCTCGATGACCTTCGCGTTCTTGCCATCCATTACGGCAACGCACGAATTCGTGGTGCCGAGGTCGATCCCTATGACCTTTCCCATGATTCTGATTTCCTTCTTTCTAAGGCAGGTTGGCTGGGCCCTGACGGCGCACCGAACCGAACCCCCACACGTTCAAATGCTCGCGATATTGCGACGATGAGCCTCATATAGGAGGGGGGGTAAGGCCTGCAAGGACTGGACGCAACCTTGAGGTCTGAAAAGACTGACGTTTGAAAGATTGTGTCAGTCCGGCCCGGGACCTGTCTGGTCCTGTTTTGGTCCTAGGCTTGGTCTTGGGGCCCACATTAACGAATGCGCAAGAAAGCTGCGACATTGCACCCTGTGCCATCAGGCTGCATGGAGCCGCCCGCCCCTGTCGTCGGGCCATCAAAACCGCTAAAAGCGGGCCAACTGAACGAGGCCCGACAGCTTGCGGCCCGCACCGGCCGCCCATTGAACGGCTTCAATGCCAAACCCGGTAGATCCTTGACATGAACCCCATTCGCCTCCTCGCCGCGGTCACCCTGTTCGTTGCCGCCGCATTTCCCGCCTTTGCCGCGGACGTGGTCTTTCCGCCGGGCGCCCGGGTCGGGATGAAGCCGCTGGTGGGGCTCAATCGCGCGAAAACCTTCACCGGCTTCGAGACCGAGGACCAGGGCGTCAAGGTGCTGGTCACCGACCTGCCGGCGGAGGCCTATGGCGAGGTCGCCAACGCCTTCAAGGCGAACCCGGGCGGCACCGGCGGGATCAAGCCGGAGAGCATCGAGACCGCTGCCGGCCTTGCCTATTACACGGTCGAGAATGCCAAGGATGGCGCCGGCACCGTGCGGCGCTATTCGATGATCCTGCCCGGCCCGACCTTCTCCGGCTACATCGCCATGCAGGTCCCGGAGAATGCCGCCAGGATCTATACCGACGATGCCGTCCGCCAGATGTTTTCGACCGCCGCGATCCGGGATCAGGTTCCAGTCGACGAGCAGCTCGGGCTGATGCCGTTCAAGATGACCGAACTGGCGAACTTCAAGAACGTCCGCACGCTGGCACCCGGCGCCGCGCTGATCGTCGCCGATGGCGACGAGAAGAGCGGGTTCGAGGTGGCGCCCTTCATGATCATCGGCATCATCGGCTCGACCGCCGCCTCTCCCGATGATCGCGGCCGTTTTGCCCAGCAGATCGCGACCACGATTCCCGGCGTGCGCGACGGACGGATCACGATGTCGGAGCCGATCCGCATCGATGGCCAGCCCGGCTACGAGACACGGATCGATGCGGTGAGCGGCAAGGACAATACGCCGGTGACCATCGTACAATGGCTGCGGTTCGGTGCGCAGACCTCGCTGCGCATCATCGGCTCCTCGCCGCGCGATCAATGGTCGGCCGCATTCCCGCGCTTCCGCAGCGTGCGCGACGGAATTCAGCCGCGATAACATCTATCTCTGCCGGCCTTTGTCGAGGCCGGCATTAACAGCATTCCGTCAGCCGATGCGTTGAGCAGATTCAGTTCTGCTGTGCGGCGGAAGCCGGCGCGGTTTTTGCGCCGCCCTTGGAGACACCGACCAGCGCCGGACGCAGCACGCGATCGCCGATCGTGTAGCCGGCCTGGACCACCTGCACCACTGTGCCCGAGGGCACGGAGGGATCGGGAACCTCGTACATCGCCTGCTGAAAGTTCGGATCGAACTTCTCGCCGGTGGGATCGAACTTCTTGACGCCGTTCTTCTCCAGCGTGGCGTGCAGCGAACGCTCGGTCAATTCGACACCCTCGATCAGGGCCTTCAGCCCGGGGTCGGCGGCCGCCTTGGCCTCCGCCGGGACGGCGTCGAGGGCACGCTGCAGATTGTCGGCGATATCGAGGATGTCGCGGGCAAAGCCGGTGATGCCATAAGCGCGCGCATCCGCGATCTCGCGGCTGGTGCGCTTGCGCAGATTTTCCATCTCGGCCAGCGTGCGCAACGTCCGATCGCGCGCTTCATTGAGCTCCTTGGTCAAGGCTTCCGCCGATCCCTGTTCGGGATCGTCGGGCATGACGTAGGGCTTCGAGACCACGGGCTCGCCGGTCTGCGCCGGGTTCTCGGCGTTGTCGTTTGGCCGGTTCGGATCGGTCATGGCTTGCCTTTTCGAAAAATCACGTCTGATCAACAGTTAAGGGATTGGCTGGCCCGGATATCGTGCTTTGGGCCATGAAAATCAAGCGCAACCGGCCCCGTTTCGGGGTTAGAGCGTTTTCGAGCGAAGCATGCCCTCGGACCTGATCCGAGGGTGGACACCGGTTCGCGTGAAGAAAACGCGTCAAAACAAGAATCTAGAGCTCCGGTTCTGATTCCGTCAGAACCGGAAATGCTCTAGCCGCCGAGGATCCTGCTGACGAGGCGCGCGGCATAGTCCACGGTCGGGATCACCCGCGCATAATTCAGCCGGGTTGGCCCGATCACGCCGAGCACGCCCACGATACGGCCAGCGCCGTCGCTATAGGGCGCAACGATGGTCGAGGACCCCGAGAGCGAGAACAATTTGTTCTCCGACCCGATGAAGATCCGCACGCCATCGGCGCTTTCCGCACGCCCCAGAAGGTCGATCACGCCGCGCTTGGTCTCGAGATCATCGAACAGCGACTTGATGCGCTCGAGATCCTCGAGCGCATGCAAATCCTCCAGGAGATTGGCGTGCCCGCGCACGATGAGCTGCCGGTCTTCATTGTCGCCGCCCGACCAGCTCGCAAGCCCTGCAGAGATCACCTTCTGCGTCAATTGATCGAGCTCGGCGCGACTTTGTCCCAGCGCGGTCTCGAGTTCGAGCCGCGCTTCGGCGAGCGTACGGCCGAGGATGCGTGCATTGAGGAAGTTGGTGGCCTCGATCAGTGCCGAGGATGGAACACCCGGCGGCAAGCTCAGCACCCGGTTCTCGACCTGCCCGTCTTCGCCGACCAGCACCACCAGCGCACGTTCCGGCTCCAGCCGCACGAACTCGATATGCTTCAGCCGCGCATTGGATTTGGGCGTCAGCACCACGGCGGCGGCGCGGGTGAGGCCGGATAGCCGGATCAAGGCCTCATCGAGCGCTGCCTCGACCGACTGCGCGCGGCCGACAGTAGCCAATTGGCTCTGGATCGATTGCCGTTCCGCCTCCGTGAGATGGCCGACCTGCATCAGCGCATCGACGAAAAAGCGCAGGCCCAATTCGGTCGGCAGTCGGCCGGCGGAGGTATGCGGCGCGTAGATCAGTCCGAGCTGTTCGAGATCGGACATCACATTGCGCACCGAGGCCGGCGACAGCGGCAGCGCGATCAGGCGCGAGATGTTACGCGAGCCGACCGGCTCGCCGGTCGCCAGATAACTTTCGACGATTTGACGGAAAATGTCGCGCGAACGCTCGTTGAGCTGGGCAAGCCCGGCGTGCGGCGCGATCAAACCAACCGGTTCGTGTTGAGCCACAATAACTCCCTCACAACTGCCTCTAATTTGACCATCCACACGCCCGGTGACAAGCGTGCATTACCCGCCCGGAAGCCGGCCAAAAAGCTTGCCGCTGCGGCTGCCCGCTCCTACAAGCACCGCCAGCCATATCGCTCGAATTCCCGGAGGATTCCCATGCGGCCAAGCCGCCGTGCACCCGACGAACTGCGCCCCGTCTCATTGGAACGCGGCGTGGTCAAATATGCCGAGGGTTCCTGCATGGTGAAATTCGGCGACACCCATGTGCTGGTCACTGCGACCCTGGAAGACCGCCTGCCGCCATGGCTGAAGGGCCAGGGCCGCGGCTGGGTCACCGCCGAATACGGCATGCTGCCCCGCGCCACGCTGGAACGTACCCGGCGCGAGGCCTCCGCCGGCAAGCAGGGCGGGCGCACCATCGAGATCCAGCGCCTCATCGGCCGTTCGCTCCGCGCCACCATCGACCTGGAAGCGCTGGGCGAGCGCCAGATCACGGTCGATTGCGACGTGCTGCAGGCCGATGGCGGCACGCGCACCGCCTCGATCACCGGCGCCTGGGTCGCGCTTGCCGACTGCATCAACTGGATGAAGACCCGCAACATGCTGAAAACCAACGTGTTGCGCGACAACGTCGCGGCCATCTCCTGCGGCATCTATAATGGCACGCCGGTGCTCGACCTCGACTACGCCGAGGATTCTGAAGCCGAGACCGACGCCAATTTCGTCATGACCGGCGACGGCCGCATCATCGAGGTACAGGGCACCGCGGAAAAGACGCCGTTCTCGCAGGACGAGTTCCTGGCGCTGATGGCGCTGGCGCGCAAGGGCGTGGCGCGGCTGGTCGACTTGCAGAAAATGGCAGTGGCGTAGTCAATAGGCCATGCACCGCCGAATCACTGGAAAGCTCGTGATCGCGACCCACAATCCCGGCAAGCTTGCCGAGATGCGCGAATTGCTGGCGCCGCATGGCGTGGAGGCGATCTCGGCAGGCGATCTCGGTCTTGGCGAGCCCGAGGAGACCGGCGACAGTTTTCGCGCCAATGCCGCGATCAAGGCGATTGCGGCAGCCAAGGCCGCCGATCTCCCGGCATTTGCCGATGATTCCGGGCTGGTGGTCGACGCGCTGGACGGCGCCCCTGGCATCTATTCGGCGCGCTGGGCCGGCGAAAACAAGGATTTCATCGCCGCGATGACGCGGATCGAGCGCCTCTTGCAGGAACGTAGCGCCACGGCGCCTGACCGCCGGAGCGCTCATTTCGTCTCCGCGCTCTGCGTCGCCTGGCCGGATGGGCACCTCGAAGAGGTCGAGGCGCGTGCCGACGGAACTTTGGTGTGGCCGCCGCGCGGCACCGCGGGTTTCGGCTATGATCCCATGTTCCTGCCGGATGGCCATACCCGCACCTTCGGCGAGATGACGAGCGTCGAGAAGCACGGGCTGCCGCCGCTCGGACTCGGCCTGTCGCACCGGGCCCGTGCCTTCGTCAAATTGGCGGAGATATGCCTTGACTGACCGGGACCAGGCAGCCTTCGGCGTCTACGTGCACTGGCCGTTCTGCCTGTCGAAATGCCCGTATTGTGATTTCAACAGCCACGTCAGGCATACGCAGATCGATGAGGCGCGCTTTGCCCGTGCCTTTGCGCGCGAGATCGAGACCACCGCGGCGCGCGTCCCCGGCCGCGAAGTGTCCTCGATCTTCCTCGGCGGCGGTACGCCGTCATTGATGCAGCCGCAGACGGTCGGCGCGATCCTGGATGCGATCGGCAAGTATTGGCGCGTCGCTCCCGATGTCGAAGTGACACTGGAAGCCAATCCGACGAGCGTCGAAGCCACACGGTTTCGCGGCTATCGCGCCGCCGGCGTCAACCGCGTATCGCTCGGCGTGCAGGCGCTCGATGATGCCTCGCTGAAGGCGCTGGGGCGATTACACACTGCGCGCGAAGCGCTCGATGCGGTCGCCGTCGCCCGTCAATCTTTCGATCGCTATTCCTTCGACCTGATCTACGCCCGGCCCGATCAAACTCCCGCGATGTGGGCCGACGAACTGAAGCATGCGATCGCGGAAGCCGCCGAGCATCTGTCGCTCTATCAGCTCACGATCGAGGAAGGCACGCCGTTCTTTGGTCTGCATGCCGCAGGCAAATTGCAGACGCCGGACGAGGCGGTCGCGCGCGCGCTTTACGACGTGACGCAAGAGGTCTGTACGCAAGCAGGCCTGCCGGCCTACGAGATCTCCAATCACGCCCGCCTCGGCGCGGAGTGCCGGCACAATCTCGTCTATTGGCGTGGCGACGAATATGCCGGCATCGGCCCGGGCGCACATGGCCGCCTCGACATCAACGGCCGCCGTCACGCCACCGCGACCGAGAAGCGGCCGGAAGCCTGGGTGATGCGCGTCGAAACCAATGGCAGCGGCGTCATCACCGACGAGGTGCTCAACAGCGAGGAGCGCGCCGACGAATTCCTGCTGATGGGGCTTCGTCTCGCCGAAGGCATCGACCCCACGCGCTATGCGTCGCTCTCAGGCCGTGCACTCGACCCGCGCCGCATCGCGGTGCTGCGCGAAGAGGGCGCCATCATCGTCGACACCGACGGACGGCTACGCGTGACCAAGTCAGGTTTCCCGGTGCTGGATGCCGTGGTGGCGGATTTGGCCGCGTAGTCGACGCACAATTCGTAGCCCGGCTGGAGCGAAGCGCAATCCGGGGCCTCTCCATCCGCACGCGACAGAATCCCGGGTTGCGCTGCGCTTCACCGGGCTACAGCCGCTTCATCACGCCCCAAAACTCTTCGGTGAGCCCGCGACCGCCTGGGCGCCGCTGGTCGCAACCTTCATCACCGCAAGGCCGCGTTCGTTGGTGCCGTCAGCGCGGAAGCGGAACAGGCCGTCGATACCGGCGAAGCCGGAAGGATTGGTCAGCGTTTCCTGCTGGAAGCGCTGAGCACCTTGCGTCCGCGCCAGCGCGGCCACCAGCGCAACGCCATCATAGGCGAGCGTTGCGGTGCGCACGGGCTCGGAGCCGTATTTGCTGCGGTAACGTCCCGCGAAGGCGCGGAAGCCGGACGGATCCGGCGCGGCAAACAGACCGCCCTGCAGCGCCTGATTCGCGAACACCCGCGGATTGTCCCACAGGCCGGTGCCCAGAAGCTGGATGTTGCGCAGATTGGCGCCGGCTGCGGTCAGCGCGTCTGCCGTCGCTACCACCGAATCACCGTCATCGGCGAGCAACAGCGCATCGGCCTGGGCGAGCGACTGCGCCACCGTGCGTGCCGGCGTGGCGCGATCGGCGCCGTATTTTTCGAACGCGACGACGCGGCCCTTGCGGCCGGCCACCTGCTTGAACGCGGCCTCGACCACATTGCCATAGGCATTGTCGGGAACCAGCGCGGCGAAGGAGCGCTTTCCAATGCTCGCGGAATATTCGACGATCCGGTTGATGTCGGACTCCGGCAGGAAGCTCAGGAGATAAACGCCGCGTCCCGCCACGCTCGAATCCGTCGAGAACGCGATTACTGAGATACCGCGCCCGCGCGCCACCTGGGCGACGGCCGGCACCGACTGCGCAAACAGCGGGCCCAAAATGATTTCGGCGCCTTCGCCGATCGCCTGCTGCGCGCCCTGGGAGGCGCCCTGCGGACTGCCGCCATCGTCCTTGATCAGGAGCTGGATGTTCGGGTTCTGGAATTCCGCCAGCGCCAGTTCGGCGGCGTTCTTCATCGACTGCCCGGCAAGGCCGGCATTGCCGGCCGCCGACAGCGGCAAGATCAACCCTACTTTGACCTGCCCGTTGCCGATCGCCTGCGGCTGCTGCTGCGGTCCGGCGGGGGCTGCTTCCGGCTGCGGCGAGCCGGACGGACTGGTAAACTGGCTAAGGGTCTGCTGCACCCCCGAGCAGGCGGCCAGCAGGGGAGCACCCAGCATCAGGCCGAGTGCTGTCCGGCGGGTCGCGGCGGAACCTTGCAGACCCGGGGATTTTGGTTTGCGGCTATGCGGGCCCACCATCTCGTCTCTTCTCTTGACCGGCCGTGTTCGGGCCGGGATTCCAACTGCCGAACCAATGGAGGATGGAATCAGGCATATTGTCGGCGAATAGTTAACCAAAACAAAGGGATTATCCCCATGGTGAATTGCCCGCTGTGGACCGCGACCCCCTCACCAAGGCGCAGCACAGCCGCTCCCCCTCCGCAAGACGCAAGCGCGTTATGGCGCCGGCGCTCTCGCACTCTTCGTTCGAGCACGATCTTTCGGAAAACCGGTGTCCACTTTTCCGGATGATGCTCTAGATTGGCACTATGCGCGCAAAAGCCAGCTCAAGATACGGCGCTGACGCCGGGACGGACGTCCCCAACAGGACATTTTCCATCGGCGGTCATGTGCTGAACGCGCCAAAGCCGGTTCCCGGCCTCCATCTGGTTGCAACACCAATCGGAAATCTCGCCGACATCACCCTTCGCGCGCTGGAGACACTCGCCGGCGCGGACCTGATCGCCTGCGAGGACACCCGCATCACCCGCCGTTTGACCGAGCGTTACACGATTGCAGCCGAGCTGACCCCCTACCATGAGCACAATGCGGCCCAGGCCCGGCCAAAAATCCTGCAGCGGCTGGCCGAGGGCGCCGCGATCGCGCTGGTCTCCGATGCCGGCACGCCGCTGATCTCCGACCCTGGCTTCAAGCTGGTGCGCGAGGCCTGCGCCGCCGGGCACCACGTTGTCGCGGTGCCCGGGGCATCATCGGTACTGACGGCGCTCTCGGTCGCGGCGCTGCCGACCGACCGCTTTTTCTTCGAGGGCTTCTTGCCTGCGAAGGAACAGGCCCGGCGCACGCGGCTCTCTGAGCTCGCCAGGATCGACTCAACGCTGGTGCTGTTCGAATCCGGCAGCCGCGTGCAGGAGACGCTTGCCGACCTCGCCGCGATCATGGGCGGGCGCGACGCCGCGATCTGCCGCGAGCTGACAAAACTGCACGAAGAGATCAGGCGCGCCCCGATCGCCGAACTGGCGGCGGCCAGGGACGCGCTGGAGACGCGCGGCGAATTTGTGCTGGTGATCGGTCCGCCGCCGGCGGACGCGCAGGTGATGGGGCAGGATCAGCTCGACGAACTGCTGCGCGCGTCACTCCCGCGCGACAGCGTCAAGGATGCGGTTGCGCATGCAGTCGAGCTTTCCGGCCGGCCGCGCCGCGAGGTCTATGCCCGCGCCCTCGAACTCGCAAAGGAACTGCGGGGCGACGATGGCCAAGAGTGACGGCAGCCCGCCGCAGGAGGCGGACACAAAGCTCGCCTCGCCCGAACGGGTCGCTGCGTTCCGCACCGGGCTATCGGCGGAAAGCCGCGCCGCGGCCTATTTGATGGCCAAGGGCTATCGCATTCTCGCCAAGCGCTTCCGCACGCCCTATGGCGAGATCGACCTGGTGGTGCGCAAGCGCAACCTGCTCGCCTTCGTCGAGGTCAAGGCCCGCGCCAGCTTTGATGAGGCCGCCTATGCCGTCACGCCGCGCCAGCAACAGCGCATCATTGCTGCGGCCCAGGCCTGGCTGATGGCGCATCCCGAACATGCGGAATTCGACATGCGTTTCGACGCCATGCTGATTGCGCCCAAGCATCTGCCGCGCCATCTGTTAGCGGCGTTCGACGCCAGCGCATGACTTCCTCGAGAGACCGGACCCAAAGCCCATGAAATTGAACGTCGCCGTCCAGATGGATCCCATTGAGCGCATCAACATCCGCGGCGATTCGACGTTCGCGCTGCTGCTCGAAGCGCAGAAGCGCGGCCACGGCATTTCCTACTACACGCCTGACAAGCTCTCGCTGCGCGGCGACGCGCTGGTGGCGCCGGTGCAGGTCCTTTCCGTGCGCGACGAGATCGGCGATCACTTCACGCTCGGCGAGCCGAGGCGCGAGCCGCTGACCAATTTCGACGTGATCCTGCTGCGGCAGGATCCGCCGTTCGATCTCGCCTACATCACCTCGACGCATTTGCTCGAGCGCCTTCACCCGAAGACCCTGGTCGTCAACAATCCTGCCAGCGTCCGCGATGCGCCGGAAAAGCTGTTCGTGATGAACTTTCCGCAGCTCATGCCGCCGACATTGATCTCGCGCGACCTCGACGAGATCAATGCGTTCCGCGACGAGCATGGCGCCGTCGTCATGAAACCGTTGCACGGCCATGGCGGCGCCGCGGTGTTCCGCGTGATGCCCCAGGACATGAATTTCGGCTCGCTGTTCGACATGTTTTCGGTGACGTTCAAGGAGCCCTGGGTGATCCAGCGCTTCCTTCCCGAGGTCAAGCATGGCGACAAGCGCATCATCCTGGTCGACGGCGAATTCGCCGGCGCCGTCAATCGCGTGCCGGCGGCGGACGATTTGCGCTCCAACATGGTGCGCGGCGGCGCGGCGCAGTCGACCGAACTCTCCGACTGCGAGCGCAAGATCTGCACGACGCTCGGCCCGGCCTTGCGCGAGCGTGGCCTGTTGTTCGTCGGCATCGACGTGATCGACGGCTATCTCACCGAGATCAACGTCACCTCGCCAACCGGCATCCGCGCTATCTCGCGGCTCGGCGGTCCGGACGTGGCCGCCAGGATCTGGGACGTGATCGAATCAAAGCGCACGAAATCGTAAGGCCGTTCGTCTTCCTTCCTCTCTGAGACCTCTTGTCAGCTTGCGGCAGCGGGCGCAGCATGCCCCCGCTCGCCTTCAGGTCGCGGGGCAGGACCTGTTCGCGGGCGGCAACGCGGCGACTTGCCAAAGATAACTCGACAAAAATGTGGAGGAAAAGCATGACGATCAATGTCTCGCGAAGGTCACTGCTCGCGCTCGGCGCCGGCCTTGGTGCAAGCACGCTGCTCGGCGGCAGCGCGCTGGCACGCGCGCCGAAACTCGGCACGCAAACGCCTTATTGGCACCGCTTCATTCTCGGCGATGCCGAAGTCACCGTCGTCTCCGACGGCCCGCTGCCGCTCGGCGATCCCTCCGGCACGTTTACCGGCGTGCCGAAGGAAGAAGTGAAGAAGATGCTGTCGGACAATTTCCTGTCGCCCGACAATGTCGTGCTGGAGCAGAATTCGCCGATCGTGAACACCGGCGACAAGCTGATCCTGTTCGACACCGGCATGGGCACGTCGAAAGCGTTCGGTCCGACCACCGGCCGCCAGCAGAAGAGCATGGCGGAGGCTGGCATCAAGCCTGAGGACATCGACGCCGTCGTCTGCTCGCATGCGCATATCGACCACATCGGCGGCATCGTCGATGCCAACGACAAGCCGCTGTTCCCGAACGCGCAGGTCTATATCGCGCAGAGCGACTTCGACTACTGGACCGACGAAGGCAAGATGGGCAGCCCGCTGAAGGACTTTGTCATTCACGCGCGCAAGAATCTCGTGCCGGTCCGCGACCGCCTGGTGTTCTTCAAGGACGGCCAGGAATTCCTGCCCGGCGTGCAGGCGATCGCAGCGCCCGGCCACACTGTCGGCCACCACATCTTCATGGTGAGCTCGGCCGGCAAATCCTTCGCCTTCCTCGGCGATCTCTCGCACCACGCGGTGCTGCTGCTGGAGCGGCCGCGGATGGAATTCTCCTACGATACCGACCCGAAACAGGCGGCGGCTTCGCGGGTGAGACTGCTGGAGATGCTGGCGGCCAACAAGACCCCGGTGATGTCCTATCACTTCGCCTGGCCCGGTTACGGCCATGTCGCCAAGGTCGGCGACGGCTTCCATTATTATCCCGAACCGATGCAGATGACGCTGTAAGCCTGCCCGGGCTCTGGGACGGCCGCGCGGCAGGTCCCGGAGCCCGCGTTCCCGTAATGTTCTTGCGCTTGGCGCTGCCTTCGGCTACCCTCGATTGTGGCAAGGGGGCAGCATGGTTCAACGCGTTTCCACCGTCGCTTTCGAGGGGATCGAGGCTCGCGCGGTCGACGTGCAGGTGCAGGTCGCGCCGGGATTGCCGGCTTTTGCGATCGTGGGCCTGCCGGACAAGGCGGTTTCCGAAGCGCGGGAGCGGGTTCGCTCGGCACTGATCGCCTCAGGCCTCGCTTTGCCGGCGCGGCGGATCATCGTCAATCTGGCGCCCGCCGACCTGCCCAAGGAAGGCAGCCATTACGACCTGCCGATCGCGCTCGGGCTGATGGCGGCGATCGGGGCCATCCCGCCGGATGCGCTCAACGGCTTTACGGTGCTGGGCGAGCTCGGGTTGGACGGCTCGATCGCGGCGGTCGCGGGCGTATTGCCGGCGGCGATCGGCGCCAATTCGCGCGACGAGGGGCTGATCTGCCCGGCGGCCTGCGGCTCGGAGGCGGCGTGGGCGAGCCCGGACATCCAGATCATCGCCGCACACTCGCTGATCCAGATCGCCAATCACTTCAAGGGCACGCAGGTACTGTCGCGCCCACAGCCGAAGGTGCATGAGCAGAAGGAGACGCTGCTCGACCTCCGCGACATCAAGGGCCAGGAAAGCGCCAAGCGGGCGCTCGAGATCGCGGCGGCGGGCGGGCATCACCTCCTGATGATGGGCTCGCCCGGCGCCGGCAAATCGATGCTGGCAGCGCGGCTGCCCTCGATCCTGCCGCCGCTGTCGCCATCCGAGCTGCTGGAAGTCTCGATGATCGCCTCGGTGGCCGGCGAGATCCGCGACGGCGCCTTGACCGCGCGGCGGCCGTTCCGCAGCCCGCATCATTCCGCCAGCATGGCGGCGCTCACCGGCGGCGGCATGCGCGCCAAGCCCGGCGAGATTTCGCTCGCGCATCAGGGCGTACTGTTCCTCGACGAACTGCCGGAATTCGATCCGCGCGTACTGGATTCGCTGCGGCAGCCGCTGGAGACCGGCGAGGTTTCGGTTTCGCGCGCCAACCATCGCGTCACCTATCCGGCGCGCTTCATGCTGGTGGCGGCAATGAATCCGTGCCGCTGCGGTCATGCCTATGAGCCCGGCTATGCCTGCAAGCGCGGGCCCATCGACCGCTGCACCGCCGATTACCAGATGCGCATCTCTGGTCCGCTGATGGACCGCATCGATCTGCGGATCGAGGTGCCGGCGGTGACTGCCGCCGACCTGATCCTGCCGCCGCCTTCTGAAGGATCGGCGGAAGTGGCGGCGCGGGTTGCTGCCGCGCGCGACATCCAGCTTGCGCGCTATGCCGCCGCCGGCATGCCCAACGTCCGCACCAACGCCGAGGCACCGTCATCGCTGCTTGAGACCATCGCCCAGCCGGACGCGCAGGGGCAAAAACTGTTGCGTGATGCAGCCGAGACCATGCGCCTCACCGCGCGCGGCTATCACCGCGTGCTGCGCGTCGCGCGCACGCTCGCCGATCTCGATGGCACGGAGAAGATCGGCCGATTGCACCTCGCGGAAGCGCTGTCCTACCGCGCGCTGGCCGACGATATCAGGCGCGCGGCGTAGAGCGCGTCCAGCAGTTTCGCGTCAACGCGACGGTAACCAGTTCTCTTTACACTCCGCCAACCATAAGTCCGCGCAATTCCAGCCGGCTGCGGTTGAGTGAGTGGTGTCATGTTGCGTTTGAAGATTCTGGCCTCGGTCGTGCCGCTGGCCGCGTTCGCGCTTGTTGCCCGCGGTGAATTGCTGCCGGGCTCGCACCCCTGCATCGAGGCCGGCGGTGCCACCATCCAGATCGCATCGCTCCCCTGGCTCGCCCAGCTCCATGTCAGCTTCACGGACGATCCGGCTACCGCCACCGTGCGGGTCCAGATCTCCGATAGCGCGGAAGCCGCCGATTTCACCGTCATCGATGATGTCGATGATAGCGAGCCCGGCGCCTGCGAGAGCAGCGGCGTCCCACAACTGGTCGCGATCTCGGCCAATCCTACGGCAACCGATCCCGTGATCTATCTTTCGCAGGACGGCCCGGCCGATTACCGGATCTTCGTTCATTCAAAGAGCTTCTCGGTGCGAGATGCCGCGGCGCTGATCGTCGGCGCGCATGGTGGGCACCGCCGACTGCAGGCCGCTTCGCTGTAGCAACGATCGTTAACGCATTATCAACCCTGTTCGCATCGCGGGCCGGAACGCGACGCCGTCTCAAGCACTTTGCAAGGTCGCCGACGCATCGTCGACCCAACATGCGAGGTGGCCCAAGCTGCCAGCCTCCAAAGCAGGTGATCAGGGGATCGGCGATGACGTGGACCTATCGGCTGAAGCTCCGCCTGCTTCGGTTCGGGCGGCGTCACGCCTGGATCGTCTTCACCCTCCGCGCCTTCCTCGTGTTCGCCGCGGTCTTCACCGGTGGCTATGCATTGCTCATTGGCGCGGTTTCCGACCGTGACCCACGTTCCATCGCTGTGGGTGTCAGCTTGCTGTTCGCGCTCACATGCGTGGCGCTGGTCGTGCTGAGTGTCCGGCTGCGGCTGATGCGCGGCAAGCTGCGCATGATCGCCGAGCACAACGAGGCGCTCGCCGACCGCAATTGGGAACTGCAGGAAGCGGAGCAACGTGCCCGCAGCCTGTTCGAATCGCAAAGCGACCTGATCGTGCTGCGCGACGCCGATGGCATGATCACCTTCGTCAACGACGCCTATTGCGACCTCGCAGGAAAAACGCGCGGTGAACTGATCGGCAGCCATTTCGCCTTCGAGGTACTGGAACAGGGCAACACTGCGCTGGAGCCAAGCGGCACCCGCGTCTACGACCAGAAGATCGCGCACCGCTCCGGGCCGCGCTGGATCGCCTGGCGCGAGGGCCTCGTCCGCACCGATGCAGGACGGCCTGCGGAGATGCAAAGCGTCGGGCGTGACGTGACCGACCGCACCGAAAGCGAGCGCGCGCTCGCTGACGCGCGCGATCAGGCCGATGCGGCCAACCGCGCCAAGTCGCGCTTCCTCGCAATGGCGAGCCACGAGATCCGCACCCCGCTGAACGGCATCATCGGCATGAGTGGCCTGTTGATGGATACGCCGCTGACGCCGGAGCAGATGACCTACGCCAAGGCGGTGAAGACCTCCGGCGACGCGCTGCTGTCGCTGATCGAAGAACTGCTGGACTATTCCAAGATCGAAGCCGGCAAGATCGATCTCGAAGAGGGCCCGTTCGCGCTTTCGAAACTGATCGAGGACATCACCGAACTGCTGGCGCCAAGGGCGGAAGCCAAAGGAATCGAGATCGCCGCCTATATCGATGAGCGGTTGCCGATGGAGGTGATCGGAGACGCGGCCCGGCTGCGCCAGGTGCTGCTCAACCTCGCCGGCAACGCGATCAAGTTCACCGCGACCGGCGGCGTCGCCCTCGTCGTCGAGCCCGGCATCCGGCCGAATGAGATCAGCTTCCTGGTGCGCGACACCGGCATCGGCATTGCACCGGAAGCGCAGCAACGCATCTTCCGCGAGTTCGAGCAGGCCGATGAAGGCATCGCGCGCAGCTATGGCGGCACGGGACTGGGCCTCAGCATCAGCGACCGCATCATCAAGCGCATGGGCGGCTGCATCGTGCTTGCAAGCACGCCGGGCGCGGGCTCGACCTTCGAAGTCTCGATCCCACTCGCCGCTTCCGACGGCAACACCGCGCCCGTGTTCAGCCCGCCCGACCTTGCGGGACGATCGATCATGCTGGTCGCCCCGCAAGGCATCGAAGCCTCGCTGATATCGCGCCGCTTGCAGCGCTGGGGCGCACAGACCTGCATGGTGTCAGATACCACGGTGGCGGAGGCCTTGCTGCCCGAGCGTTCATGGCACGCCGTGCTGATCGACCATGCGCTGGGAGCGGCCGAGATCAGCCGCATCAGTGAAGTGGCGCGGCTGCATGCGACGCAGCGGATCGTGATGTTCACGCCGGCGACCCGGCAGGAGCTGCGACGGTCCGCCGACGCGCCGTTCACCGGCTATCTGGTCAAGCCGCTGCGCGCCGTCTCGCTCGCCGCTCGTCTGACTGCCACGCCCGAGGTCGCGTCGCCGAGCGTCGTCGCGGAGCCCGTTGTGGAGCCGATAGGGGACAGTTCTACGCAGGCCTCACTGTCCGATAAGAAGCTATCGATCCTGGTTGCCGAGGACAATGAGATCAACGCGCTCCTGATGCGCTCGCTGCTGACGCGTCTCGGCCACCAGGTGGTGATGACCACCAATGGCGAAGACGCGCTTCAATCCTGGTCATCGGCGAAATCCACAGGGGCGCCATACGACCTCGTGCTGATGGACGTGCAGATGCCGCAGCTCAACGGCATCGAGACCACCAAACGCATCCGGCAACTCGAAGCCGGCCAGTCCGGCCGAGCAACGCCAATCCTCGCGCTGACAGCCAATACGCTGGCTGAGGATCGCTCCGCCTGCTTCGAAGCCGGCATGGACGGCTTTCTGATCAAGCCGCTCGATCGCGAGAAGCTGGAGGAGGCGCTCGCGGGATTGGCCGCATCACGGCATCTGGCGGCATAGCCACCGCTGCTCCCGCCGTCATTGCGAGCGAAGCGAAGCAATCCATCGCACCACACATGCGGAGGCATGGATTGCTTCGCTTCGCTCGCAATGACGATGCCGGGCGACAGCGAATTATAACCGCCGCAGCGCGACCGTCTCCACCACGTGGTCGGCACCCTTCTTCAGGATCAGCGTCGCGCGCGGACGGGTCGGCAGGATGTTGTCCTCGAGATTAGCGCGGTTGGTGCGTTCCCAGATCGCGATCGCGGTGGCGGTGGCCTCTTCGTCCGACAGCACGGCATAGCGGTGGAAATAGGAGCGCGGGTCGTGGAACGCGGTGTCGCGCAGGGCAAGGAAACGCTTGACGTACCACTCGCGCAACACCGGCTCATCGGCATCGATATAGACAGAGAAATCGAAGAAGTCGGAAACCACCGGCACCGCCTTGCCGTCGCGCGGCAAGCGGCTCGTCTGCAGCACATTGACACCTTCGACGATCAGGATGTCGGGACGATCGATCTCGATGAATTGGTTCGGAACGATGTCGTAGGTCAGGTGCGAATAAACCGGCGCGCGCACCGGCCGCCGTCCGGCCTTGATGTCGCTCACGAACGAGAGCAGCAATTGCTGGTCGTAGCTTTCCGGAAAGCCCTTCTTCTGCATCAATCCCAGACGCTCGAGCACGGCGTTGGGATAGAGGAAGCCGTCTGTGGTGACGAGATCGACCTTGGGTCGCGGCGACCAGCGCGCGAGCAGCGCCTGCAGCACGCGAGCCGTGGTGGACTTGCCGACCGCGACCGATCCCGCGACGCCGATGATATAGGGCATCTTGCGGTCCTGGATGCCGAGGAATTGGCGCTGCGCGTAATAGAGCCGCTGCGTGGAGTCGACATAGATCGACAGCAGCCGCGACAGCGGCAGATAGATGTCCTCGACCTCGTGGATGTCGAGCCGATCATGCATCGAGCGCAGCCGCTCGAATTCGCCTGGCTCCAGCGTCATCGGCGTATCGTCGCGCAATTTCGCCCATTGCTCGCGCGAGAAGATCCGGTACGGATTATATTGCTGGTCGGGTGCCTGAATATCCATGGCCGTGCCCTAACTGAACTATTGCTTGGGCATGATCTTTTCGGAAAACCGGTGCCCACTTTTCCGGATCATGCCCTAGATTCTTCTTTTGACGCGTTTTCTTCACGCGAACCGGTGTCCACTTCGCTCGAAAACGCTTTAGTCACGCTTGCGCGCCGCTTTCTCTTCCAAGCCGGACATGGATGTGCGCTGCGCCAGCGCCGCCTCGACGTCCTCGAGCTTCACGCCGCGGGCCTTCAGCAGCACCAGCAGGTGAAACACCAGATCGGCACTTTCGGCGATGAGATGATTGCGATCGTTCTCGATCGCGGCGATCACGGTCTCGACCGCTTCCTCGCCGAGCTTCTTGGCACAATGCTCTGCGCCCTTGTCGAGCAGCTTCTTGGTATAGGACGCCTCTCCCCCCGACGCTGCGCGGGCATCGATGATGGCGGCCAGATCGTGGACCGTGAAACGCGACATACTCAAGCACCCAGACCGGCCGGACGCCGGCAATTTCCCCCGGAGGGGACTTAGCACTTTTGTGACGGCGAGTCCTAGGGATCGAGACGCATGGGCAGCCCTGCACGCACCATGTGCTCCTTGGCTTGGCGAATGGTAAATTCGCCGAAATGGAATATCGACGCGGCCAGGACCGCGGTGGCGTGACCCTTCCTGATCCCGTCGACGAGATGGTCGAGGTTGCCGACCCCGCCGGACGCGATGACAGGTACGGGGACACTGTCAGCGATCGCCTGCGTCAGCTCAAGGTCGAAGCCCTGCCTTGTGCCGTCCCGATCCATCGACGTCAGCAGGATCTCGCCGGCGCCGAGCGAGACCACCTCCTGGGCATATTCGATCGCCTCGATGCCGGTGGGCTTGCGCCCGCCATGGGTGAAGATTTCCCAGCGGTCGGAACCGCCGGCACGATTGACCCGCTTGGCGTCGATCGCGACCACGATGCACTGCTCGCCGAACTTTTCGGCACCCTCTTTCACGAATTCGCGACGGCTGACCGCCGCGGAATTGATCGACACCTTGTCCGCACCGGAGCGCAGCAGCGTGCGGATGTCGTCGATGGTGCGGACGCCGCCGCCGACGGTGAGCGGCATGAAGCAGGCCTCGGCGGTCCGCCGTACCACGTCCAGCATGGTGCCGCGATTTTCATGGGTCGCGGTGATGTCGAGGAAGCAGAGCTCGTCGGCGCCGGCGGCATCATAGGCGATCGCCGCCTCCACGGGGTCGCCGGCGTCGCGCAGATCGACGAAATTGACGCCCTTGACCACACGGCCGTCCTTGACGTCGAGGCAGGGAATGACGCGGACTTTGAACATGTCGTCTCCTAAGCCGCGGCGCTGGCGCTGCGGATCAGTTTTAGCGCGGCGTCGGGATCGAGTCGGCCGTCATAGAGCGCGCGGCCAACAATGGCGCCGGCGAGTTTCTTGGCGCGTGGCTCCAGCAATCCCTTCACATCATCGATCGAAGCAAAGCCGCCGGACGCGATCACGGGGATCGAGATGCTCTCGGCAAGGGCGATCGTGGCCTCGAGGTTGAGGCCCTTCAAAAGACCGTCGCGGGCGATGTCGGTGAAGATGATCGCGGCAACGCCGGCATCCTCGAAACGCCGGGCGATCTCGAGCGCCGTCACCTCAGAGGTCTCCGCCCAGCCCTGAACCGCGACCTTGCCGTCGCGCGCGTCGAGGCCGACGGCGACGCGGCCGGGATACTTCTTCGCGGCGCCCCTGACGAGCTCGGGGTCACGTACCGCCGCGGTGCCGATGATGACGCGCGCCACGCCCTTATCGAGCCAGGCTTCCACGGTCCGGAGATCGCGGATGCCGCCGCCAAGCTGCACCGGCATCGTCACCGCCTTCAGCATCGCCTCGACGGCCCGCGCATTCATCGGCTTGCCGGCGAAGGCGCCGTCGAGATCGACGACATGCAGATATTCGAATCCCTGCTCGGCGAAGGCACGCGCCTGCGCCGCCGGATCGAGATTGAACACGGTGGCGCGCGCCATGTCGCCCTGCTCCAGGCGCACGCACTGTCCGTTCTTGAGGTCTATGGCAGGAAAGAGGATCACGGCTTCCACTTCAGGAAATTCGAGATCAGCGCCAGCCCGAAGCGCTGGCTCTTCTCGGGGTGAAACTGTGTGCCGATCGCGGTGTCTTTTGCAACGACGGCTGTGACCGGCCCGCCGTAATCGGCGCGCGCCAGCACGTCCTGCTCATTGGCCGCGTTAAGGTGATAGGAGTGCACGAAGTAAGCGTGGCGGCCGTCCGGCCCAAGGGGCAGGCGCTCCAGCACGGGATGCTCGCGCAGCACTTCGAGCGTGTTCCAGCCCATGTGCGGGATCTTCAGGTTCTCCTCGCGGGGCTGGATCTTCTCGACGTCGCCGGCGACCCAGTTGAAGCCGTCGGTCGTCACATGCTCCTTGCCGCGCGTCGCCATCAACTGCATGCCGACGCAGATGCCGAAGAACGGCCGCGCCTTGACCCGCACAGCTTCCGTCAAGGCCTCGAGCATGCCGTCGAGCGCATCGAGGCCTTTGCGGCAATCGGCGAAGGCGCCGACGCCCGGCAGCACGATGCGGTCGGCGCGGAACACCGCATCGGGATCGCGCGTCACCATGATCTTCTGCGGATCTTCCATGCTGCGCGCGGCGCGCTCGAACGCTTTCGCCGCGGAGTGCAGGTTGCCCGAGCCATAATCGATGATGGCAACCGTCATCGCGATCCTCCCGGCTCTGGAAACAACCCGATAATGCCGCCCTGCGGCAGCGGCGGCGGCTTGGAGAACGGCTGGCCCGGGCTGTTCCGCGTCGGCGGCGGGCCACCGCGGTCGACCGACCATTGGTCGTTGACGACGCCGCGATGCGCTGCGGTCCAGCGATCGAAAAAGCGGCGCTCGGCGGATTCCTCGTCATCGGCCACAACGATGTCGAGCTGGCGCCATCTGCCGCGCGACAACGTCCAGCGCTTCAGGCTTGCCGCCTCGAATCCCAAGAGCAGCGCCAGCACGACATCGACGGCCAGGATCGTGCCGCGGCCGATGCCGAGCTTTGCCAGGCCGTAATCGACGGCCGCCATCAGCACGACCCAGCCGATCAGCGCCAGCCACAGCCGGTGCCAAGCCAGCCAGATCACGCTCGCAACCGCCGCCCAGAAATGAAAGCCGTCGCGCACGAAAGTGAACTTGTCGGTTGCCGCAAGATCGGCATTGTTCCCTACGGGGGCATGCACTGTGTAGACCGGCATCAAAACTCTCCGCCGCGAAGTTTTGGTTTGGCATGATCTCCGCGCAAACGCTTGGCGTTTGTCGCGAGGGAAAGCCGGGACCGAGTTTTCCGGGCCACGCCCGAAAGATCAGCCGCCGAGCTTGCCCTTGGTGGAGGGCACTTCGCCCGCGGCCTGCGGATCGATCGCGACAGCCGCGCGAAGCGCTCTCGCAAGACCCTTGAAACAGGATTCGGCGATATGATGGCTGTTCTCGCCATATAGGGTCTCGACGTGCAAAGTCACGCCGGCGTTCATCGCAAACGCATTGAACCATTCGCGCACCAGCTCGGTGTCGAACTCGCCGATCTTGTCGCGGGGGAAGGCGACCTTGAACACCAGCACCGGACGGCCCGAAATGTCGATCACCACGCGCGACAGCGTTTCGTCCATCGGCATGTGGATCGAGGCATAGCGGGTGATGCCCGCCATGTTGCCGAGCGCCTGTTTCACAGCCTGTCCGAGCGCAATCCCGACATCCTCGGTGGTGTGGTGGTAATCGACGTGGAGATCGCCCTCTGCCCTGACCGTGATATCGATGCGCGAATGCCGCGCCAGGAGGTCGAGCATATGGTCAAAGAAGCCGATCCCAGTCGAAACCTGGGACACACCCGACCCGTCGAGGTTGACCGCCACCTCGATGTCGGTCTCCTTGGTCTTGCGCTTGATCGTCGCCGTGCGCATGAAAATTGAGCTTTCCCGTGCCGAAAAACGGGCGTCTTTTAACAGGCCGATGACCCCTTCGCTACTGCGGGATGACACCAAAAACGGCCAAGTTGCGGCCATGGTGACCAAACCGGCCTCAAATGACCCGATTGTAAGCCACTGGCCGACCGCCTAAATCTGCTCGGACAATGAGGTACCCCATGCAAGCATCCCCAAACGAGCCGACCGTCTGGCACGGCACCACGATCGTCACCGTCCGCAAGGGCGGCAAGGTGGTGATCGGCGGCGACGGACAGGTCTCGATCGGCCAGACCGTGATCAAGGCCAATGCCAAGAAAGTGCGCAGGATCGGCAAGGGCGACGTGATCGGCGGCTTTGCCGGCGCCACTGCCGATGCCTTCACGCTGTTCGAGCGGCTGGAAAGCAAGCTCGAGCAATATCCGGGGCAACTGACCCGGGCGGCTGTGGAGCTGGCCAAGGACTGGCGGACCGACCGCTATCTGCGGCGGCTGGAGGCGATGATGATCGTGGCCGACAAGGACGTCTCGCTCGTCCTCACCGGAACCGGCGACGTGCTGGAGCCGGAAGCCGGCGTCATGGCGATCGGCTCGGGCGGCAATTACGCATTGGCCGCGGCGCGCGCCTTGATCGACAGCGACAAGGATGCCGAGGCGATCGTGCGCCGCTCGCTCGATATCGCAGCCGACATCTGCGTCTATACCAACCGTAACGTGACGATCGAGACGCTGGGCGGCTGAAGCATGATCCGCAAAAGTGGGAACCGGTTTTCCTCGCGACAAGCGCGAAGCGTTTGCGCGGAGATCATGCTCGGACAAAGAAATGAGATCATGATCCGATTCAACCCAACCGGATCATGATCTCATGGGACTCTACACCTTCCGGGAAATGACGACGGCCGACCTTGCGCTGATCGAGCGCTGGCTGGCGCTACCGCATGTCCGGGAATGGTGGGGCGATCCATCCGAGCAATATGCGCTGGTGAGTGGCGATCTCGATGAGCCGGCAATGGACCAGTTCATCATCTCCGCCGATGGCAACGATTTCGCTTACCTGCAGTGCTACGCGCTGACGGCCTGGAATGAAGGCTTCGGAGCACATCCCGAAGGCACGCGCGGCATCGATCTCTTCATCGGCGAGCCCGACATGATCGGGCGCGGACACGGCTCGGCATTAATCCGCCGCTTCGTCATCGAGCGGTTGGGGCAGGGCGCGCCGCGCATCGTCACCGATCCCGATCCGAACAATGCTCGCGCCGTGCGCGCCTATGAAAAAGCCGGATTTGAGAAAGTCCGCATGATCCACACGCCCGACGGCCCGGCGCTCCTGATGGTCTGTGACGCATGACCGCAGATTACGAACTCGACATGATTTCCAGCCCGACGGCGATCTAACCTCAGCTTGCTCTCGCAGCCTTGAACCCCTAGCTAGGTGACATGACCGACTTCTCCCCCCGCGAAATCGTTTCCGAACTCGACCGTTTCATCGTCGGCCAGACCGACGCCAAGCGTGCGGTCTCCATTGCCTTGCGTAACCGCTGGCGGCGACTGCAGCTTTCCGGTTCCCTGCGCGAGGAAGTGCTGCCGAAGAACATCCTGATGATCGGGCCGACCGGCGTCGGCAAGACGGAAATAGCGCGACGACTGGCAAAGCTTGCCGGCGCGCCGTTCCTCAAGGTCGAAGCCACCAAATTCACCGAGGTCGGTTATGTCGGCCGCGATGTCGAGCAGATCGTGCGCGATCTCGTCGAGGTCGCGATTGCGCTGATCCGGGAGCGCAAGCGGAAGGACGTGCATGCGCGGGCGCAACTTGCCGCCGAGGAGCGCGTGCTGGACGCCCTGGTCGGACCGGGCTCGAGCCCGGCGACGCGCGAATCCTTCCGCAAGAAATTGCGCGCCGGCGAATTGAACGACAAGGAGATCGAGATCGAGACGCAGTCCTCCGGCGGCTTCCCGATGTTCGAGATTCCGGGCATGCCGGGCGCGCAAATGGGCGCGATTTCAATCGGCGACATCTTCGGCAAGATGGGTGGCCGCACCAAGACCCGGCGTCTGACGGTGGCGGGCTCGCACGAAATCCTCGTCAACGAGGAATCCGACAAGCTGCTCGACACCGACCAACTGGTGCAGGAAGCGATCAATGCGGTCGAGAACAACGGCATCGTGTTCCTCGACGAGATCGACAAGATCTGCGTGCGCGAAAATCGCGCCGGCGGCGACGTCTCGCGCGAAGGCGTGCAGCGCGACCTGCTGCCGCTGATCGAGGGCACTACTGTTACAACCAAGCACGGCCCGGTGAAGACCGATCACATCCTGTTCATCGCCTCCGGCGCATTCCATATCGCAAAACCCTCTGACCTGCTGCCGGAGCTGCAGGGGCGCCTGCCGATCCGCGTCGAATTGCAGGCGCTGACGCGCGACGACATGCGCCGCATCCTGACCGAGCCTGAGGCGTCGCTGATCAAGCAATATGTCGCGCTGATGCAGACCGAAGGCGTGAAACTCGAGATTACCGACTCCGCGATCGACGAGCTCGCCGACGTCGCCGTGGCCGTCAACTCCACCGTCGAGAATATCGGCGCGCGGCGGCTGCAGACGGTGATGGAGCGGGTGCTGGACGAAATCTCCTTCACCGCGCCCGATCGCCACGGCGACACCATCACGGTCGATGCCGATTATGTGCGCAAGCATGTCGGCGACCTCGCCAAGAACGCCGATTTGAGCCGGTTCATTTTGTAAGACCAACCGTCATTGCGAGCGAAGCGAAGCAATCCATCTCTCCACTTGCGGAGAGATGGATTGCTTCGTCGCTTCGCTCCTCGCAATGACGGATCGACTAGACCCTCGCGCGCCGCACGCGCACGTAGAGCGCGCCCTCGCCACCGTGGCCGATATGGGCTTCCTCGAAACCGACGACGAGCGCGCGGAATTCGGGCAGGCTCAGCCATTGCGGCACCTGGCGGCGCAGCACGCCACGCTCGGAATCGCCGCCGCCGGCTTTGCCCTTGCCGGTGATGACGAGCACGAAAGTCAGCCCGTCGCTGTGCGCGCGTTGCAAGAACGTGAGCAGCACGCGATGCGCGCGCGTCTGCGTCATGCCGTGCAGGTCGAGCCGGGCGTCGATCTCCTTCTTGCCGCGCGACAGTTGCGCGCGCTCGCGGCGGCCAATCGGTGCCAGTGGCGGCGGCGTCTGCGGACGCGGCGCCGGTGCTGATTTGACTGGGATCGGTTTCGCCGGCGCTGCAGTTTTGGCGGCGGCCTTGGTCTCCGCTTCGGGTCCGGCATGCGTCTTCACAGCGGGTTGGCGTTTGCGCAGCGGCTTGACCTGCTTCGCGACGCTTTCCCACAGCGCACGCTCTTCTTCACTGAGCGCGCGCCTTCGCCGCGGCGGCGCCGGATCTGCAATCGGAACGGGACGCTTCATCTGTAGGTGCGGTAATGGCGGTAGTGCCGATGACGCCGCGGCTCATCAGTCTTGATGGCGGGCCGCGGCTCCGGCATCGGCACCGCGCTGGTCGACGCGGATGCATCCGCGGGCTTCGCCGCGCTCTTTTCCTTCTGCGGATCAGCTTGCGGAAACAGCTTTGCGATCTTTTCCGACGGCCGCTCATCCGGCACCGGCATTTTGCGCCCGCGGGCGACGGGATCGAGGCTCCTCGGCACCAGCATCACGAAGCGCATATTGTGCCGCAGCCGGCCCGACACTTTTCCGGCATCGGCTCCGGCACCGAAATAAAGGTCTGCGCGGGCCGGGCCGACGATCGCCGAGCCGGTATCCTGCGCGATCATCAGGCGGCGGAACGGCGTCTTCGATTGCTCTGACTCGATCGGCAATTCGCCTTCGATGAAGAACGGCGTGCCATAGACGTGCAGCGCCTTGTCGACCGCGATCGAACGGCCGGGCGTCAGCGGCACGCCCTGCGCGCCGACTGCCTCGTCCTTGTCAGAGAGCTGCACCTCACGGAAGAAGACATAGGAGCGGTTCTGCCGCCGCAATTCCTTGGCTCCGTCAGGGTTCTGCGCCATCCAGTCCCTGATCTTCTGCATCGACATCTGCTCTTTCGGGATGATGCCGCGGTCGATCAGGATGCGGCCCACCGGCGTGTAGGGATAGCCGTTGTGGGCATCATAGTTGATGCGCAATGTCGAGCCGTCCTCGAAGCGCACCCGCGCCGAGCCCTGGATCTGCGCGAATAGCAAATCGGTCTGCTCCTTGAGCCAGCAGATCTCGAGGCCGCGGCCGGTGATCGCACCGTCCTCGATCTCGGCGCGATCATAGTAGGGCACGAGCTTGCGGCGGCCGATCTTGCGGAATACCTGGCCCTTGTTCGGCAGGCCGCTCGAACTCTGCTTGGCGCCACGGACGAACAGGTTCGACGGCCGGCGGTAGACCGGCACGTTGTAGACGTCGGTCTGGGTCCGCGACCCATCCAGCACCGGCTCGTAATAGCCGGTGACGAAACCCTCGCCCTCGCCGAGCCGCGAGATGCGCAAGGGCAGGAAATGCTCCTCGAAGAAGGCTTTCGCCTTGGCTTCGTCGGTGAGCTCCGGCCCCTTGGCGATGCGGCAGGGATCGCGCAACGAGGTGCCGAGCGCCTTCGATTCCGAAGGCAGCCCGTGCTCGGCGGCGATAGGCCGGCAGCTCGCGCGAAAGGCCTTATAGGCCGCAAGGTGATCGTCATCGCTCCAGCCCGGCATGTCGGTCCAGGCCAGCGGTTCATACTGGCTGCTGCTGATCTGCAGCGGCAACTCCAGGTTCGGATAGGGGAGGTGACGGGTGTGCTGGACGGCCGAATGCCTGGTCGCCTTCGCTGGCGACCTTGGGCGCGCCTCTAGCGCGGCCGTCGAGCATAGAAGAGCGATTGCGCAGCACGCGGCCGTGGGACGCGCAAGGCGAAGCCGATCAGTGGGCGCTTCCAGTGCCAACCAGTTTCCAGTTCGGATCGCGCGACGCCGTATCGCGGGCGAATGTCCAGACATCGGTGATATCGGCGACCTTTTCCGGGTTGCCGTCGACGATGGTACCGGCCTTGTCGCGGGTGACGGAAATCATCTGCGACACAAAGCGGACCGTGACCTGTGCCGCACGGTCGCGTGCTTCCGCGCTGACAATCTCGGCCTTGTCTATCGAGACGAAGCGGGTTTCGGTCTTCTGCTCGTGCTTCTCGCGATCCTTGATCGCGGCATCGAAGCTGTCATAGACCTCACTCGACAGCAGGTCGCGCAAGGCGCGGCGATCGCCGTTGGCAAAGGCCAGCACGATCATCTCGTAGGCGCTTCGCGCACCCGAGATGAAATGGCGTGGATCGAACGAGGAGTCCTGGGCGACAATGGCGTCCAGCCCCTGCGCCAGCGCCGTACCGGGTTCCGCAATTCCCTTCCAGCGGTCGGACGGCGGCGTCACGTCCTTGCTCGGCAGCGGAGGCGGCTGGTCGATCACCGAGCCCGGCATCGGGACGACATTATTGTCCCGCTGCAGCACATTCGGGGCCGCACGGTCATAGGGGGGCCGCTCGCTGCCGGTGCGCTGTCCGAGGACACTCCGCAGGCGCAGGAAAATGAAGACGGCCAGCGCCAGGAAAATGATGGTGTAGATATCCACGTCGTGTTCGCTTTCTGATCTGCACCGGCAACGGTCCGCCCCCAGCGGGCGTTCCGCTCAGGAAACGGCGGAGATTACCTCGCCAATTGAGTCCGCAGCATGTAGGCACGAAACTCCGCTCGGCCAATGGCGCGTTTTGGCGCGGCCATTCTAGCGCGTTTTGGCCGCGAGGGGAAATCCGATGATGCCTGGAAATCACGCATCTTCAAACATTTAGGGCGCAAATGGTGCCGCCTTTCAGCCGCGATTGACGATCTCGGCGCCAAATCGGCGAAGGTTTGGCAATCAAGGACTGTCGCCTTGTGGTGCAGTGTGGGGCTATGATAGCCACTCGCCCGGCACCAGCATTTCCAAAACCTTAACTGCGGCTTCGGACGTCAGACCGTCTCCGATCGCCAGTGCTCAGGAGAGCTTCCCATGACCAACGGCAACGGCGCACCCCCCGAGCAGGCCCCGCCCCAGCTCAACGTGCTGGCGCAATACACCAAGGATCTCTCGTTCGAGAACCCGAACGCGCCGGCCTCGCTCGGGCCGCAGGAGCAGCAACCGGCGATCAATATCCAGATCAATGTTTCGGCCAGGAATCTCGCCGAGAGCGAATATGAAGTGACGCTGTCGGTCGAAGGCAAGGCCGAGAGTGCCGGCAAGGTGATGTTCAGCTTCGATCTGCAATATGCCGGCGTGTTCCGGATCCTGAATGTGCCGCAGGAGAACCTGCACCCGCTGGTGATGATCGAATGCCCGCGGCTGCTGTTCCCGTTTGCGCGCGAGATCATCGCCACCGCCGTGCGCGATGGCGGCTTCCCGCCCTTGATGCTGGATCCCGTCGATTTCGTCGGCCTGTACCGCCAGAACATGGAGCGGCAGGCAGCGACACAAGCCGCCCCGGCACCCGGCGTGAAACCGAGCTGATCTTAAGGAATCTACGCGGCGGCTTCGGCCGCCGCCGGCAGGTACTCGTTCCAGATCGGCTTGTCGCCGAGGGTCGCGATGAAGGCGCGGTGTGCCTCGCGCTCCGCGTCGGTCACCCGCGGCACCAGCGGAATCTCGCGCTGCCGCCGCGGCATATCGCCATGGCCGACCTGGGTGATCTCGGCTTCCGAGGCCAGGATGAGCTGCGATTGCCGCGCCCCGATCAGGTCGACATAAACCTCCGCCAGCAACTCGGCATCGAGCAACGCGCCGTGCTTGGTGCGGCGGGAATTATCGATCGAATAGCGCGAGCAGAGATCGTCGAGCCGATTCGACACCCCCGGATGTTTCCGGCGTGCCAGGAGCAGGGTGTCGACCAGCCGATCCTTGGCGATCACCGGCCGCTTGATTCGATCGAGTTCGGCATTGATGAAGCTGATGTCGAACGAAGCGTTATGGATCACCAGCGGAGTGTCGGCGATGAACGCCAGGAATTCGTCGACAACTTCGGTGAACACCGGCTTGCTGGCCAGGAATTCGGTCGAGAGGCCGTGAACGGCGAAAGCCTCGGCCGGCATGTCCCGCTCGGGATTGATGTAGACGTGGTAGGTTTGCCCGGTCGGCATGCGGTTGAAGATCTCGACGCAACCGATCTCGACCAGCCGATCGCCGCGCAGCGGATCAAGGCCGGTGGTTTCGGTATCGAGAACGATTTCGCGCATGGATTTTTAGGACCGCAGAATACCAGGCGAATCAGATTCGCCGCTTCGGCATCTTAACGACCTCAGCCAGAATGTCCTTGATTTGCGCGCGCACGGGATCAAGGCCGTGTGAGGTATCCACCACAAAATCCGCCCGCTTGCGTTTCTCGGCATCGGGCAATTGTCGCGCCAGAATCGCATCGAGTTTCTCGTCGTCCATCGTGCCCCGTGCCAGCACGCGCTCGCGCTGTATTTCCGGCGAGGTCGTCACGACGACCACCGCATCGACCCGTTTCTCTCCGCCGGTCTCGAACAGCAGCGGCACGTCGACGACCACGACGGGCGCGCCGGAGGCTTCCGCATCCGCAAAGAATTTCTGCCGGGACGCGCCGAGCATCGGGTGGACGATCTGCTCCAGCTGCTTCATCGCCGCTGGATCGTGGACCACGCGCGCGGAGAGCTTTGCACGATCCACCTTGCCATCAGCGGTGGTGCCGGGGAAGGCAGCTTCGATCGCCGGCACCGCTTCGCCTTCGTAGAGTTGGTGCACGGTCGCGTCGGCGTCATAGACGGGGACACCAGCTTCCGCGAACAGTTTCGCGGTGGTGGATTTCCCCATCCCGATCGAGCCGGTCAGTCCCAGGATCAGCATCTTTCAGTCATCACTCGCAAACATGTCAGATTGCCAGCAAATTCTCGCTGCGCAGGAAGGCTAACAGCGACAATAGCGGCAGGCCGAGGATGGTGAAATGGTCACCGTCGATGCGCTCGAACAGATGTACCCCGAGGCTTTCGAGCTGATAGGCGCCGACGCTGGTGGTCACGGCCTCGCCGGCCTGGCCCAGATAGGCGGTGATCTCGTCCTCGCGAAGCGGGCGCATCGACATGCGTGCCACGCTGGTGTCGGCAAACAGTATTTTGCCGTCTTGGGCGACGGCAACGGCGGAATGCAGTTCGTGAACCCGACCCGCGAGCGCACGCAATTGTTCGGCCGCCTGATCGCGGCCAGCGGGTTTGGTGAACAATCGATCGCCGAGCGCCAGGGTCTGGTCGGCGCCGACGACGAATCGTCCCGGCCGCCCGGAGGAAACGAACAAGGCCTTTTCGCGCGCCAGCAGCAACGCGATGTCCGCCGGCGCCGAAAGGCCTGAATTTTCCTGGATCGCCCGTTCGTCGACATCCGCCGGCATCGCCTCGAACGCGATCCCCGCATTGGCCAGCAGCATTTTTCGCGCACGGCTCTGGGAGGCGAGAATCAGCGGACTTTTTCCGCGCCAGATCGTCATCGCCACCGAATCACTCCAGCGGCCGTTGCCGCTGGCGGTCATTATAGAGCTTCATCACCGCTGCGGCCGTCTCCTCGATCGAACGTCGCGTGACGTCCAGCAGCGCCCAGTTGAACTTTGCGCTCAGGCGGCGCGCGAACGCGACTTCATCGGTAACCGCCTGCCTGTCGATATATTCGTCATTGCCGGACGCCGCGCCCATGCTCAAGAGCCGGTTTTGCCGGACCTGGATCAGGCGCTCCGGCGTCGCATGGAGGCTGACCACCAGCGGTTTCTTCAGGTGCTCCAGTTGATGCGGCAGCGGAATGCCGGGTACGAGCGGGACATTTGCGGTGCGGATGCCGCGGTTGGCGAGATAGATCGACGTCGGCGTTTTCGAGGTGCGGGACACCCCGACCAGAACGACATCAGCCTCCTCAAGGCCTTCGACATGCTGGCCGTCGTCATGCATCATCGTGTAGTTCAGCGCATCGATGCGCTTGAAATATTCCGCGTTCAGCACGTGCTGCGCGCCGACCCGACCCGAAGTGGCCGCACCCAGATACGCCTCGAACAACTGCATCACCGGCCCAATGATCGACAGGCTCGGAATGTTGATCTCCCTGCATTTGGCTTCCAGCCGGCTGACGAGATCTTTCTCGAGCAACGTGAACAGCACGATGCCGGGCGATTCCTCGATTTCATCGAGCACGCGGTCGAGCTGCTTCTGGCTGCGCACCAGCGGATAGACGTGTTCGACCGGTGAGACATTGGCGTATTGCGCGGCCACCGCGCGCGCCACCGTGATCAGCGTCTCGCCGGTTGAGTCCGACACCAGATGCAGGTGAAAGTAATTGCCTGATGTAGGCACCAGAACCTCTGTCTATCCTGTGAATCCCTGTGGAGGTTGCCTACAACTTTTCAGCTGAGATCGCCGCCTTAGGGATATCTAAACCTTTTCTTCACAGCGCCTCCCGCGAGGACAAGTCCGCCGTGCCGGTGGGATGATAGTGAGAATATGTGAATTTGTCTCTTGATAAGCTGGTCAAGGAACGCCGGAAGCGCTTGAGACCTTGGGCGATATTCCGTTGCGCGACAGTGCGGGCCGAATTGTTGAGCGGTGTGAACAAGCACCCGAGAACGGCGGGATCGCGTTGTGTGAGTCAAATTCACGGTCACTTAGACTCAAACCTAAGATTCTAAAATTAATTTGTTTTAAGAGAGCGGTGCTTGCGGATATGTATCCGTAACCTCGCTGGCGGGCCTTCTTTTGAAACGGCGAGGCTGCCCGAGATGTTCCAGGAGCACGGCGATCACGATGTATGAGTGGATCAAGGCGCTGCACATCATTGCGGTCATCTCCTGGATGGCCGGCATGCTCTATCTGCCACGGCTGTTCGTCTATCACTGCGAGGCCGAGAAAGGCTCCAAGCAGTCCGAGACCTTCAAGGTCATGGAACGGCGCCTTCTGAGGGCGATCATCAATCCGGCCATGATCGTCACCTGGCTCGCCGGCCTCTATCTGGCCTGGACTGGTCACTGGTTCAGCTCCGGCTGGCTGCATGGCAAGCTCTTGCTGGTGCTCGTGCTCTCCGGCGTCCACGGATTTTTTGCCCGCTGGATGAAGGATTTTGCCGCCGACCGGAATACCCGAAGCCAGAAATTTTATCGGATTATCAACGAGGTGCCGACTGTCCTGATGATCGGCATCGTCATTCTTGTGGTGGTCAAGCCGTTCTAGAGGAGCCGTTTGCCCAGGAATCAGGCTTCAGTCCTTCTTGCGGAGCGCAAAGCGATTTTCTATATTCGTCCCAATCCCACCCCACGCAGGCGGATGTGATCGCGTTCCGGTTCCATCAACGGCCGGCCGCCACATCAGGTTTGAAGCCCCACCGGCGCTTTCCTTGCTTAGACCTGCGGACCTTCATTTTTGCGTCCGCTTTTTCTCAAAGCCACCTCGCAAGACCCTTCTCAAAAAATGCTCCACAGGACCACCCCCATGCGGGAAATCAAACTTCAAGACCTCAAGTCCAAGACGCCGGCCGAGCTTGTCTCGTTTGCCGAGGAAAATGGGGTCGAAAACGCCAGCACCATGCGCAAGCAGGAGCTGATGTTCGCCATCCTCAAACAGCTCGCGATCCAGGAAACCGACATTATCGGTGAAGGTGTCGTCGAGGTGTTGTCGGACGGTTTCGGCTTCCTCCGTTCGCCCGATGCCAATTATCTGCCGGGCCCTGACGACATCTACGTTTCGCCCTCGCAGATCCGCCGCTTCGGCCTGCGCACCGGCGATACGATCGAAGGCCACATCCGCAGCCCGAAAGAGGGCGAGCGCTATTTTGCGTTGTTGAAGGTCAATTCGCTCAATTTCGAGGACCCTGAGAAGTCCAAGCACAAGGTCAATTTCGACAACCTGACGCCGCTGTTTCCTAATCAGCGGTTTCGGATGGAAATCGATGACCCGACGCGAAAAGACCTTTCTGCAAGGGTGATCGACATCGTTGCGCCGATCGGCAAGGGCCAGCGCGCCTTGATCGTGGCGCCGCCGCGCACGGGTAAGACCGTGCTAATGCAGAACATCGCGCATTCGATCACGCACAATCACCCCGAATGCTATCTGATTGTGCTTCTGATTGACGAGCGTCCGGAAGAAGTCACCGACATGCAGCGCTCGGTGAAGGGTGAGGTGGTGTCCTCGACCTTCGACGAACCGGCCGTGCGTCACGTCCAGGTGGCCGAGATGGTGATCGAGAAGGCCAAGCGCTTGGTCGAGCATGGCCGCGACGTGGTTATCCTGCTCGACTCGATCACGCGCCTGGGCCGCGCCTACAACACGGTGGTGCCGTCATCCGGCAAGGTGCTGACCGGCGGTGTCGACGCCAACGCGCTGCAGCGACCGAAGCGCTTCTTCGGTGCCGCCCGCAACATCGAGGAGGGCGGCTCGCTCACCATCATCGCCACCGCGCTGGTCGATACCGGCAGCCGCATGGACGAAGTGATCTTCGAAGAGTTCAAGGGAACCGGTAACTCCGAATTGATCCTCGACCGCAAGGTCTCCGACAAGCGGACCTTCCCGGCGATCGACATCTCGCGCTCCGGTACGCGCAAGGAAGAGCTGATCACCGATCCGCAGCTCCTGAAGAAGATGTACGTGCTGCGCCGGATCCTCAATCCGATGGGCACGATGGACGCCATCGACTTCCTGCTCGACAAGCTCCGGAACACCAAGAGCAACTCCGAGTTCTTCGATTCGATGAACACGTAAGCGCCGGCCGATAGGTCCGCTTATGTTGCGGTGCAATATATCTGGTTATGCTGCGGTATAGCTGCAGCATAACTGCATGGTTCCAGAATTCCGTTATGTAAGTATTTGATAATTATTATACTTCTTCAATTCGCGGATCTGCCGATGATGGGGCGCCGCCGATCTCGTAGCAAATTGCTGCACGATTGCTGCAGCAAGATTGGCTGATTGTTGCGATGCAGCGTAGGCGCGAATGATGAGACGCGCGAATTGTGCGTTGCCTTCCCGGCCGTTCGCTAACAAATAAGCGATGCATCCGCGCGACCAGACCATCTTTGCACTTTCCTCCGGGCGACCGCCAAGTGCGATCGCTATCGTCCGGGTGTCGGGGCCGCAAGCTGGTCCGGCATTGGTGAAGTTGGCCGGCAAGATTCCATCGGCGCGGATGGCGACCAGAACGCTGCTGAAGGATGCCACCGGCCAGCCGATCGACGATGCGGTGGTCCTCTGGTTCCCAGCGCCCGCGAGTGCCACGGGCGAGGACGTCGCCGAATTTCATGTCCATGGTGGGCGGGCCGTGCTCGGCGCGGTGTTCAATGCGCTCGCTGGCGTTGATGACGTTCGGCCTGCCGAGGCCGGCGAATTCACCCGCCGCGCCTTCGAGAACGGCAAGCTCGATCTGACCGAGGCCGAGGGCCTCGACGACCTCATTCATGCCGACACCGATCGGCAGCGCCGCCAGGCGCTGCGCCAGTTGAAGGGCCTGCTCGGCGATCGTGCCCGCGACTGGCGTGCACAGATCATCGAGGCGTCGGCATTGATAGAGGCTGGTATCGATTTTTCCGACGAAGGCGACGTGCCGGCGGAATTGATCGCGCCGGCGCTCAAGAAGGTCAAAGTGCTGCTGACCGAAATTCAGCAGGTGCTGGCGGCCCAGGCGCAGAGCGAACGACTTCGCGACGGTTTGGTGGTCGCAATCGCGGGTCCGCCTAATGTCGGCAAGTCGACCCTGATCAACCAGCTTGCGCGGCGCGACGTCGCGATCGTCTCGCCGCACGCCGGCACCACCCGCGACGCCATCGAAGTGCAGCTCGATCTCGACGGTTACCCGGTGACGGTGATCGATACTGCCGGGATCCGCGAGACCGACGATCCGGTCGAGCAGGAGGGGGTGCGCCGTGCGCGTGCCCGCGCCGAGGAAGCCGACCTGGTTTTGTGGCTCACCGATAGGACGAGCGCGACAGTTTCAAACGACGGCTCCGCGCCCGTCTGGTTAGTGCGTAACAAGATCGATCTGGATGCTTCGGCATCGGAGCTACAAGGATCTGAACCAGTGTCCGCCACGTTCAGGATCTCTGCTCGGAGCGGGGAAGGGATTTCGGAACTGATCGCGGCCCTTGTCGGCTTTGCGCACGACTGCTTCGGATCTGGCGAGGGCGGTCTGATTACCCGGGCGCGGCAGCGCAAGCTGTTGCGAGAGACGGCCGAATCGTTGCGGCGGGCGATCGATGTGGTCGGGGCAGGCGAAGAACTTGCCGCGGAGGAACTCCGGGCGGCCGCCTATAGTCTCGGACGGCTTCTCGGCCGCGTGGATGTCGAGGACATCCTCGACGTGATCTTTCGGGAATTCTGCGTCGGGAAGTAGGTCGCTGGATCACTAGGCCACTGAGTCAGGGAAGCCGATCCGGAAAACGACACCGTACTCACTCCTCAGGTCCCGCAAATCCTGAACGAGTCTTAACTAAACTGCATCATGTCCGCCCTGGTTATCCATTGTGCTGCCGAACCGTTGGCGGCCGATCGCTCCTCGCACATGCTGGAGAACGGCCATGGCAAAACAGCTAATAGGGCGCACGGAACTTCCACCGGACAGGCCTTCCGGATTCCATCCGCTGGTCTACAAGGCCGCTATCGGGCTCGTCGCAATTCTTCGTTCTGGCGGCCTGGATATTGTTTGATTGTCAGAACGACACCGAACTTCCTCTCGCAATCCGTCAATCTGTTCCTGCTGGTGGCCGTGATGCTGCCTTATCTGCTGTGGCGGACTTGGCACCATCAACGACTGCCACCTTCACTGACGGCTAACAGCGGCTTCCGTAAGTGGACCAATGAATCGGTCGAGGTCTGGCAGAGCCGGCTTAAGGGCTCGGATGCCGCAATCGACATGTTGCTGTCGCTGGCCTCCGTGGCGTTCGGCTTGCTCGCTTTGGGTATCGTCTTCAACCTGAGCTGACGATCCGACCGCGCAGCATCGGCGCCGCGCTTCTCGACGTGAGTTCTCGACCTTCGCCCTGTGCCGGCACTGTTTCATGTGAAACACCCGGCCGCGGGGGTCGGTTGAACACAGGACCGCACCCTGTTTCACGTGAAACAGCGGATCAGGCTCGTTGAAACTTGTCTTTCGACTTTCACCGCTCCGCGCTAGAAGTTTGCGCATGTCTACCCAATCGCTTTCATTCGACGTCATCGTCATCGGTGGCGGCCATGCCGGCTGCGAGGCCGCCAGTGCGGCTGCCCGGATGGGCGCGAAGACCGCGCTGGTGACGCATCGTTTTTCGACGATCGGCGCCATGTCCTGCAACCCCGCGATTGGAGGGCTCGGCAAGGGTCATCTGGTCCGCGAAGTTGACGCTCTCGACGGCCTGATGGGCCGGGTCGCGGATGCCGGCGGCATTCAGTTTCGGATGCTGAACCGCCGCAAGGGTCCTGCCGTCCGTGGGCCGCGCGCTCAGGCCGACCGCAAGCTCTATGCCGCTGCGATGCAGGCCGCGATCCTTGAGACCGTCAACCTGACCGTGGTCGAGGGCGAGGCGGATGATCTCCTGACCTCCAATGGCCGCATCAATGGAATTCGCCTCGGAGGCGGGCGGATGCTCTCTGCCGGCGCCGTTGTGATCACGACCGGCACCTTCCTGCGCGGTTTGATCCATCTCGGCGAGAAGAATTGGCCAGCGGGCCGGGTCGGTGAGGCTCCGGCCATGGGGCTTTCAGCTTCGTTCGAGCGTCTGGGCTTTACGCTTGGCCGGTTGAAGACCGGGACGCCTCCGCGCCTGGATGGCACCACGATCGACTGGTCTGCAGTCGAGATGCAGCCAGGCGATGATCCACCTGAGCCGTTCTCCATCATGACGGACCGGATCACGACGCCCCAGATCCAGTGCGGGATCACTCGCACCACGCCCAAGACCCATGAGGTAATCCGGGCCAATGTGCATCTTTCGCCGATGTATTCCGGTCAGATCAAGAGCACTGGGCCGCGCTATTGCCCCTCGATTGAAGATAAGATCGTCCGCTTCGGGGATCGCGATGGCCACCAGATCTTTCTGGAGCCCGAAGGCATCGACGACAATACGGTCTACCCCAACGGCATCTCGACCTCACTTCCGGAAGAGGTCCAGCTCGCGATCCTCGCCTCCATCCCCGGCCTTGAGCGGGTCAAGATGGTCCGGCCGGGCTACGCGATCGAGTACGACCATGTCGACCCGCGCGAGCTCGATCCGACGCTTGAGACCAAGCGATTGCCCGGACTGTTTCTGGCTGGCCAGATCAACGGCACGACCGGATACGAGGAAGCAGCCGGGCAGGGGATCGTCGCTGGCCTGAACGCGGCACTCGCTGCTGGCGGCACTGATCCAATCGTGTTCGACCGCGCCGACGGCTATCTCGGCGTGATGATCGATGACCTGGTCACGCGTGGGATCACCGAGCCCTATCGCATGTTCACCTCGCGGGCCGAATACCGGCTGACGCTGCGGGCCGACAATGCCGACCAGCGGTTGACGGATAAGGGGATTGCGTTGGGGTGCGTCGGCGAAGCCCGCTCCAAGCGCCACACCGCAAAGATGGCGGCGCTGAATGCCGCCAAGGCGCTGGCCAGGTCCCTCTCGATTACGCCCAACGAGGCCATAAGACACGGGCTGGCGCTGAACCGCGATGGCGTCCGCCGCTCCGCCTTTGAATTGCTGTCGTACCCCGAAGTGGAGTGGTCGACGCTCCGAGGCATCTGGCCGGAGCTGTCGGTCATCGATCCATCGACTGCCGTGCACCTGGAGATCGACGCGAAGTACGATGTCTATCTCAAGCGCCAGATCGCAGACGTCGATGCCTTCCGCCGCGACGAGGGACTTGTCCTGACCGCCGTCGACTATGACGATGTACCCGGCCTCTCCAACGAGGCGCGCGCCAAGCTGAAGGCTGCGCTGCCG
The DNA here is from genome assembly GCF_055229415.2 of Bradyrhizobium sp. Leo114. Taxonomy (NCBI): domain Bacteria; kingdom Pseudomonadati; phylum Pseudomonadota; class Alphaproteobacteria; order Hyphomicrobiales; family Nitrobacteraceae; genus Bradyrhizobium; species Bradyrhizobium sp. Leo114. Next base: position 133,048 of record NZ_JBUYEN020000008.1, read on the forward strand.
CGGACCGTGGGTCAGGCAGGGCGGATCGACGGGATGACTCCGGCGGCGCTGGGCATTCTGGCCGCTTACCTGCGTCGGGAGGCACGGCGGAAGAAGGCGACGGCGACCGCGTAAGCGTTTCACGTGAAACGGCGCGCCACGGTCATTGTGAGCGCAGCGAAGCAATCCATTCATCCGAGCACGACGGCGCCAATGGATTGCTTCGCTGCGCTCGCAATGACAACCTGGCTTCCGACTGACATTGCGAATCATGGTCAAAGCATCGCTAAACAGAGCGCTACCGAGCGCAGCTGCCGACAAGAGGGCGGCCCTCGCCCTCGCCCCCGTTTCACGTGAAACGGAAGCCCGGCTCGACCGCTACGTCGCGCTTCTCCTGGAGTGGCAGGCCAAGACCAATCTCGTTGCGCCGTCGACGCTTCCCGAACTCTGGACCCGCCACATCGCTGATTCGCTGCAATTGCTCGACCTCGCTCCAACTGCCAAGGTCTGGGTCGACCTCGGCAGCGGCGGCGGCTTTCCCGGTGTCGTGCTCGCCTGCGCGCTCGCCGATACGCCTAGCACTAGCGTCCACATGGTCGAGCGCAACGCTAAGAAAGCGGCCTTTCTCCGCGAAGCACTGCGGGTGACAGCGGCGCCGGGGACGGTGCATCTGGCTGACATCGGGGATATTGTGGAAAGAATCAGCGGCCCGATCGATTGCGTGACCGCGCGAGCGCTGGCTCCGCTACATCAGCTCATCGGCTTCGCGGAACCGCTGGTGCGAAAGGGTGCAAAAGCGCTGTTTCTCAAAGGCCAAGATGTAGAGGCCGAATTGACCGAAGCCACTAAATATTGGAAAATTGAGCCGCAGCTTCATCCGAGTCGGACCGGCGGACACGGCTGGATTGTCGAGCTTAGCTCCATCGGGCGCCGTTGAGCTTTACGCAGGGGATTATCAGGGCAACGCTATGACCGTAATTGACGAGATTTATCAAGAGGATAGGGCGCCACAACCGGCTGGCCATCCACGCATCTTGTCGCTTGCCAACCAAAAAGGGGGCGTCGGCAAGACAACCACAGCGATCAATCTCGGGACGGCACTCGCAGCCATCGGCGAGCGGGTCCTGGTCGTTGATCTCGATCCGCAGGGCAACGCATCGACCGGCCTCGGCATCGACCGGCGCAATCGGGGCTGCTCGACCTATGACGTTCTGATCGGCGAGGCGCCGCTGCGCGAGGCGGTCGTGGCGACCGCGGTGCCACGGCTTCACATAGCGCCCTCGACCATGGATCTCTCCGGCCTCGAGCTTGAACTCGGCACGACGCCGGGCCGCGCGTTCCGCCTGCGCGACGCGATCGCGGGGCTCAACAACAACACCTCGCCGGATGCCGATTACACTTATGTGCTGATCGACTGTCCGCCGTCGCTCAACCTGCTGACCGTGAACGCGATGGCGGCGTCGGACGCGATCCTGGTGCCGCTGCAGTGCGAGTTCTTCGCGCTCGAAGGTCTGTCGCAGCTCTTGCAGACGGTCGAGCAGGTGCGCTCGACGCTCAACCCGAACCTGTCGATCCACGGCATCGTGCTGACGATGTTCGACTCCCGCAACAATCTGTCGAACCAGGTCGTCGCCGACGTCCGGCAGTTCATGGGCAGCAAGGTCTACAACACCATGATCCCGCGCAACGTGCGCATCTCCGAGGCGCCGTCCTACGGCAAGCCGGTGCTGGTCTACGACCTCAAATGCGTCGGCAGCGAAGCCTATCTGAAGCTCGCCACCGAAGTGATCCAGCGCGAACGCGAGTTGCGCACGAATTAAGGACCATTCGTAGGATGGGTAGCGCGCGGCGAAACCCATCATCTTTCCATGCGAGGAGCGCGATGGGTTTCGCGGCGCTCTACCCATCCTACGATCCGACCGATCTGAAATTCGAATTCCGGAGTTTGCTACGTGAATCCAAGGGAGCTGGCGACAATGGCCGACGAAGCGCGTTCGCGACTGGGCCGTGGGCTTGCAAGTCTGATCGGGGACGTCGGCGGCGAGGCCGCGCATGTCGAGCGGCCGCGCACGCAGCGCAAGGTGCCGATCGAATTCCTCAAGGCCAACCCACGCAATCCGCGCCGCAGCTTCGCCGATGCCGAGCTCCGTGAGCTCGCCGATTCGATCAAGCAGCGCGGCGTGATCCAGCCGATCGTGGTGCGGCCGGTCAAGGGCGCGCAGGACCGGTACGAAATCATCGCCGGCGAGCGGCGCTGGCGCGCCTCCCAGCTCGCCGGCCTGCACGAGGTGCCGATCGTCCCGATCGAGGTCAACGATAGTGACGCGCTCGAGATGATGATCATCGAGAACGTGCAGCGCGAAGACCTCAACCCGATGGAAGAGGCGCAGGGCTATCATGCGCTCGCCAACGAGTTCAAGCGCAGTCAGGAAGATATCGCGCGGGATGTCGGCAAGAGCCGCAGCCATGTCGCCAACATGATGCGGCTGACGAAGCTGCCCGCCGAGGTGCAGGCCTTCATCGCCAGCGGCGAATTGTCCGCAGGCCATGCGCGAGCGCTGATCGGCGTGCCCGATCCGCTCGCAGCCGCCAAGCGCATCGTCGCCGAAGGTCTCAACGTGCGCCAGGCCGAAGCGCTGGCACATGACGAGGGCGTGCCGGTGCGCAAGCCTCAGAAGGCGCGCGGCGGCGCCGCCGGCAACGAGAAGGACCCGGACACGCTCGCGCTAGAGAAGCGCGTCTCCGATGCGCTGGGCCTGACCGTCAGTGTCAACCACCGCGACCCCGGCGGCTCCGTGCAGATCAGCTACCGCAGTCTCGAGCAGCTAGACGAGGTGATGCGGCGGCTCGAGGGCGGTTAGTCTCGTCATTGCGAGGAGCGATAGCGACGAAGCAATCCATCTCTCCGCATGGGAAAATATGGATTGCTTCGCTTCGCTCGCAATGACGCCTTGGGGTGCATCGCGTCTCATCCCCGCCGTCGCGCATTCGCGGCGATCGAGAGCAAGGTGCGTTGCGCGATCACGGCGGCAAGCGAATTCTGCTTGCGCATATCGAGCGCCGCGGTGCCGAGCTGCTCGATGATGCCGACCAGCCGCTGCGGGCTGAAATTGCGGAGTGCGATTTCGACGGCACCTTTCCGCGAGAAATGCAATCGCGGGTATCCGCCCTCCAGTACCGACGCGGCCGGCGCACCATCGGCAATCGCCAGCGCCGATTTGTGCAGCCAGGCCGCCTGGCGCTGCGCGGCAGCGATGATGACGCCGGGATAGGTGCCGGCGACCATCGCTTTCGCAAACTCCGTCTCGACCGCGGCGGCATTGCCGGCGAAGGCACTGTCCACGATCGGATCGAGTTTCAGCTCGGACGCGTCGGACACCACGGTCATCACGTCCTCAAGCGTGACCTCGCCTTTGCCGTGGGCGTAGAGCGTGAGCTTGCGCACTTCGTTGCGCGAAGCCTGGCGGTCGCCGCCGAGCAATGACATCAGCACGGCACGGGCATCTTGCGCGATGCGCAGGCCGGATGCCTTGAGTTCGTCGTCGATCAGCTTGGCGAGATCGCGCTCAGTGTCGGGATAGCAGCCGATCGCTACCGCATTCTTGGCGCGCTCGCAGATCTTGCGCAGCGGCGAATCCGGCCTGATGTCGCCGGCCTCGATCACGATGCGGCAGTCGTTCACCGGCGAATCCGTCAGCGTCTCGACGCCGCTGGCAAAATTGCGCGAGCCGGCGCGAACGCGGATCGCGCGCCGTCCGCCGAACAGCGGCACCGTCATCGCTTCATCCACCAAACGCGAAGGCTCGGCGGCGAGGTCGTCGCCGTCGAGGCGGACCAGAGAGAACGGATCGTTGGGGTCGTCGACCGCGGATGCCATCAGCGCGTCGGCGCGCTCGCGCACCAGGCCGGCATCGGGGCCGTAGAGCAGGATGATCGGACGGCCGGGATCGGGCCGGGCGAGGAAGGCGTCGATCTCTTTTCCGCGGAGCGCGACCAACGGCGATCAGGTCCCGGCGGTGAAGAAGGACGCCAGCCGGGTATTGATGTTGTCCGCGATCTCCTGCGCGGCGCGATCTTCGGCGTCGCGCAACGCGCGCGTGCGGGTGAAGCGCTGGTAGGAGCCCGGCATGTCGTAGGACACCCGCGAGAAGGTGGAGCCCGTCATCACCGACTTGTTGGAGGCGATCTCGACCAGGTTGTATTGCGCGTCGATGCCAAAATTCTCGCCGGTCGGCAGCGCCGTGTTCGGATCGATCATCAGCGAGGAGCGGCTGGTCGTGAAGCGGATCACCAACCGATGGGTCGGCGGCATGCCGGTGGCGTTGCCATAGAGTTTGAACGCCAGCGCATTGCGGACTTCCACGCCGATGCGGGCCTCGCGGGACGCGTTCGGCTTGTCGTTGATTGGCGGGAGCTCGACGCCCATCAGCTTCTCGCGCAACGCCGGCGTGCCGTCGGTATGCTCGGCATACATCGGCTGGAAACAACCTGCCGTCACCGCAGCCAAAGCGGCCACCGCGACGAGCCGGAGAGCGATCCGGATCCTAGCCGACGACATTCACGATCCTCATGGGCACCACGATCACCTTGCGGACGGGCTTGCCGTCCAAGGCGGCTTTTACCGCATCAAGCGCCAGAACGGCAGCCTCGATCTCAGCATTTTCCGCCGCCCGTGGCACGGTAACATCACCCCGCTTCTTGCCGTTGACCTGGACCACCAGGGTCACGCTGTCTTCAACCAGCAAATCGCGTTCGATTTGCGGCCAGGAAGCCTCCGAAATCAGCCCCTCCTGGCCCAGAACCTGCCAGCATTCCTCGGCGAGGTGCGGCATCATGGGCGCGAACAGTTGAACAAGGATGACCGCGGCCTCCCGGACCGCCCAGGCGACGTCGGGGGCAGGCTTGCCGCCCTTGGCCAGGGTCTCGGCGAGCGCATTGGCGAATTCCCGGATATGGGCGAGGCAGACATTGAAATGCAGCCGCTCGATCCCGGAGGACACCTTGTCCAGCGCGCCATGGGCGGCCTTGCGCAAGACGAGCGCCTCGGGGGTGAATGACGCCGGCCGGGCCACTGGGGCACCCTTCGCGATCTCGGCGGATTCATTCACCAGCCGCCACAGCCGCTGCACGAAGCGTGCCGCGCCTTGCACCCGCTCGTCGCTCCAGATCACATCGCGATCCGGCGGGGAGTCCGACAGCATGAACCAGCGCGCGACGTCGGCGCCATAGGTCGCGATAATGTCGTCGGGGTCGACCGTGTTCTTCTTCGACTTCGACATCTTCTCGATCGGGCCGATCGTGATCGCCTCACCGGTGTCGATCGTCGTCGCGCGCCGCTCGCTGCCGACGACCTCGATCTTCACGTCCGCCGGCATCACGTAGGTACCGTCGGCCTTCTGGTAGGTCTCGTGCACCACCATCCCTTGCGTGAACATGCCGGCGAACGGCTCATCCATCGCGATGTGGCCCGTCGCCTTCATCGCGCGGGTGAAAAAGCGGCTGTAGAGCAGATGCAGGATCGCGTGCTCGACGCCGCCGATATACTGATCGACCGGCATCATCCGGTTGGCGACTTCAGGCGTGGTCGGCGATGTCTCGTTCCAGGGATCGGTGAAGCGCGCGAAGTACCAGGACGAATCCACGAAGGTGTCCATGGTGTCGGTCTCACGCTGTGCCGGCCCGCCGCATTGCGGGCAGGTGACGTGCTTCCAGCTCGGATGGTGGTCGAGCGCATTGCCAGGCTTGTCGAAGGTCGCGTCCTCCGGCAGCGTTACCGGCAGCGCGCTGTCGGGCACGAGCACGACGTCGCATTTCGGGCAATGGATGATCGGGATCGGGCAGCCCCAATAGCGCTGGCGCGAAATGCCCCAGTCGCGCAGGCGGAAGTTCACCTGGCGCTCGCCGACGGGCGCGTTGCCGCGAATCTCGCTCTCCAGCCGCTTCGCGACTTCTTCCTTCGCCTGCTCGATGGTCATGCCGTCCAGAAAGCGCGAATTGATCATGCGGCCGTCACCGTCATAGGCGGTGTCGGTGATCACGAACGTCTTCGGATCCTGCCCCTCCGGACAGACAACAGGCGTGTTGCCGAGATCGTATTTGTTGACGAAGTCGAGGTCGCGCTGGTCGTGCGCCGGGCAGCCGAAGATGGCGCCGGTGCCGTATTCCATCAGCACGAAATTCGCGACATAGACCGGCAATTTCCAGTTCGGATCGAACGGATGGATCGCCTTGATGCCGGTGTCAAAACCCTGCTTCTCGGCGGTGTCGATGACTTCCTGCGCGGTGCCGATCCGTTTGACCTCCGTGATGAACTCGGCAAGCTTCGGATTCTTTGCCGCCGCGGCCTGCGCCAGCGGATGGTTCGCCGAGATCGCCATGAACTTGGCGCCGAACAACGTGTCGGGCCGCGTCGTGAAAATCTTCAATTCGCGCTCGCCGTCCGGCGTGGTTGTGGGATCCAGCGCGAAGCGGATCAAGAGTCCCTCGGAGCGGCCGATCCAATTGCGCTGCATCAGCCGCACCTTGTCGGGCCAGCGATCCAGCCCGTCCAGCGCGTCCAAGAGCTCCTGCGAGTACTTCGTGATCTTGAAGACCCACTGGTTCATCTCGCGCTGCTCGACGACAGCGCCCGAGCGCCAGCCGCGGCCGTCGATCACCTGCTCGTTCGCGAGCACGGTCATGTCGACTGGGTCCCAGTTGACCTTGCGCTTCTCGCGCTCGACGAGGCCGGCGCGCAGGAAATCCAGGAACATCTTCTGCTGATGCTTGTAGTAGCTGGGGTCGCAGGTCGCGAACTCGCGTGACCAGTCCAGCGACAGCCCGATCGAGCGAAGCTGCTTCTTCATCGCCGCGATGTTGTCGTAGGTCCACGCCTTCGGCGCCACCTTGCGCTCGATCGCGGCGTTCTCCGCCGGCAGGCCGAACGCGTCCCAGCCCATCGGGTGCAGCACGTTGAGCCCCTTGGCGCGCATGTAGCGGGCCAGCACGTCGCCGAGCGTGTAGTTCCGGACATGGCCGATATGAATGCGCCCGGAAGGGTACGGGAACATCTCGAGCACATAGTATTTCGGCCGCGGATCGTCGTTTTTCGACGCAAAGATCGCCCTCTCGTCCCACTGGCGCTGCCAGCGCGGCTCGGTTTCACGGGCGTTGTAACGTTCGGAGGTCATGGAGCAGGGCTCTTGAGGGGCTTTTCGGCCGTTTAGAAGACGGCGGACTAGGCCATAGAATTGGCTGCGGGGTCAACGGGTTGGGGCACTCGTGACGGCCCTTGACGGTACGGCATAACGTGCCGGCTCAGCAGATATAGGTCTGCATTCTCGCGGCAGGAGATGCCCGAGCTTTGTTTCACTTTTCGCCCTCGCATCGAATAGAGGGCGCAGGGAAAGCCGGGTGCTGGTTGCACCCGTGGGTCCCGTGCAACAAAAAGCACGGGGTTAGGACCACAGGTTCAACCGAAGCATTCCGGCTTTCCCTGCGCGATGGTTTTAACGGTTTCCTTCGTGCTCTCCTCGGTGACCGGGCTTTCTTGCCACCGTCACCTCTCGCGCGAAGTTGTTCGCGCAAGAGATTTAGCGCCAGCGTCGGGGCGCCAGGACCACACGACTTCGCCGTCCGTGAATGCCACGCTCGTCAGTCGTGACACCCGCGTCCACCGCATCTCACCGCAACGTTCGTGACGATCGCGACCCGCCCCTCATCCGCCGTGAGACGCGCGCAGTCATAGTGCTGATTTGCCCGACGGCGGAAGCGGAATGTTTTTTGTGCGAGGGCTGGACGAGACAAATCAGGTTGGAATTGCTTGCGAATTTTTCTCCGCCGTCATTCCGGGGCGTCCGAAGGACGAACCCGGAATCCATCCAGCCAGGAAGGATGCGGCGAAATGGATTCCGAGCTCGCGCCAAGAGGCGCGCCCCGGAATGACAGAGGATGTGGTGACGTCGTCGCGCCCGAATGACAGCAGCGAAGTTAGCTCGCCATCGCCATCGCTGCCGCACCCTTCGAGCCTCGCACCAGGCCGTGTTCGACGACGGTGTTGCGGCCGAGATGTTTGGCGGCGTAGAGGGCGGCGTCGGCGGCTTCGATCAGGTCACCGGGGAGGAGCGCCGGGCCTGGCTTGGTGCAGGCGACGCCGACGCTGGCGGTGACGATCTGGTAGCTGGAGGTTGCGTGCGGCAGGCGGAGATCCTGCACCGTGGCGCGCACGATCTCGCCGATCTCTTTTGCGCGTGCGGCACCGGTGTTCGGCAACAGCAGGCAGAATTCCTCGCCGCCATAGCGGCAGGCGAAGCCCAGCGTATTGGCGGCGATGCCGGAGAGCGTCTCGCCGAGCCTGGTCAGGCAGGCATCGCCTTCGGGATGGCCGTAGGTGTCGTTGTAGAGCTTGAAATGATCGACATCGATCATCAGGAGCGACAGCTCGCAATCATATTGCTGCGCCTTCATCCACTCGAAATCGAGCCGGCTCTGGAAGCCCCGGCGGTTGGCGAGCCCCGAGAGCATGTCGATCGAGGCCATCACCGTCAGGCGGTCGTTGGTCGCGACCAGGTCGCGTTCGCGCTGGCTGAGCTGCGCGGCCATCGCATTGAAGGCGCGGGCCAGCGGAACGAACTCCGCGGGCAGCTTGTTCTTGGCGACGCGGACCGACCAGTCGCCCTCGCCGAAGCGCTTGGCCGTGCGGGTCATCACGTCGATCGGATGGATGATCAATTTTTCCGCGCCGACCAGCGCACCGAACAGCACGAGCAGGCAGACGAAGCCGAGCTGCAGATAGGCGGTGCGGATATCGCGATCGATCGCCGCCGTCACCTTGGCTTCGTCGATGCTGACGATCAGCCGCGAGCGTGTGCCGGGAATGCGGGCAAAGCTGATCGTGCGGTTCGTGCCATCCGCCGCGGTAAAGGACATCGAGCCGGAGGACTCACCATAACTAAGCGCCTTGTCCGCGACCGCGGACATCAGCGGCACGGTGTCCAGCGAGCGGCCGATCATGCTTGCCTGATCCAGCGGTGCCGCGAGAACCGTGCCAGTGCTGTCGACCAAGACGGAGGAAACACCGGCACGTCCGCCGTAATTGCTCATGATCTTGGACATCCAGTCCAGATTGATCGCGGCCAGAACCACCGAGTCGGTTTCACTGTTGACGGCCGCCACCGGGTAAGCGGCCATCACGACCGGTGTATTGGTGGGGCGGCTCACGATCAAATCGCTCAAGACAAATTCCCGGCGCCTTCTCGCTTCGGTCACATAGGGCCGGTCGCTGAGATCGATGCCGACATAGGCGTTGTCGGTCGAGCACTGGATCCGGTTGTCGCTGCCGAGAAACATCAGGCTGCGGATCCATGGCATGTTGGCGGGCACGCTGGCGCGCAGGATCTCGCAGCTCTTGCCGATGCCGCCGGCGGAGGCACGGATATAGGCGGCGGATTTCAGCACCGTCTCGACCGAGGAGATGACCTCGCGCTGGGCGTCGGCGCTGTGTGCGGCGAGCGCGGCGAATTCCTCGGCGGCGTGTGCGATCTGCTTGGCCCGCGAATCCTCCAGGGTGCGGACGCGGTCCAGCATCATGGGCGCCACCAGCAACAGCGCAAGCAGCGCCAGCCGCCCGCGGATACCCAGAAGAGTCTTGAGTTTGGCGCGGTGGCGGTTGAAATTAATTTTAGACATTAATGTCCCCTAGCCCCACTGGTGAAGGTAGAACGAAGGGTTCAAGAAGGCTTTCCCGGATTTGATAAAATTCGAGGGAACCTCCGCTAAAGCGTTTTCGAGCGGAGTGGATACCGGTTCGCGTAGCAATCAAGTTTACGCAGATTGCGTAGACTTATCTGCGTAGAAAACGCGTCAAATCAAGAATCTAGAGCTTCGGTTCTGATTCAATCAGAACCGAAAATGCTCTAGCCTGCGTTGGTAGATGACATGACACCGGAAAACACAGCGGCGCTAACCGCGCATTCACCAAACGGTCTCGCAGAAGTCGAGGAGGAAATCGCGCGCGCCTGCAAGGATGCGCGTCGCGATCGTGGCTCGGTGACGTTGATCGCGGTGTCGAAAACATTCAATGCGGATGCGATTTCGCCCGTCATCGCGGCCGGACAGCGCGTTTTCGGCGAGAATCGCGTGCAGGAAGCCAAGACGAAGTGGCCTGCCTTGATGCAGGCCCATCCCGACATCGTGCTGCATCTGATCGGACCGTTGCAATCCAACAAGGCGAAGGAGGCGGTGGCGCTGTTCGATGCCATCCATTCGGTGGACCGCCCCAGCATTTGCGAAGCGTTAGCCAAGGAAATCAAAAACCAGAACCGGCAGCCGCAATTGTTCATCCAGATCAATACCGGCGAGGAGCCGCAGAAGGCCGGCATTTCCCCGTCCGAGGCCGATGCCTTCATCGCGCGCTGCCGCGAGCATTACGGGCTTTCGATCTCGGGCCTGATGTGCATCCCGCCGGTGAACGACCCCCCTGCCCCGCACTTCGCGCTGACGGCCAAGATCGCCGCGCGCAACGGCCTGACGAATCTCTCGATGGGCATGAGCGCCGATTTCGCCACAGCGATCCAGATGGGCGCGACCCATGTGCGCGTGGGGTCTGCGATTTTTGGGGCAAGATAGCTGCGTGGTTGCATTGCGTTCGCGCGCAATAATGCGAAGAGGGCCGTGAGCTCCAATCTATCTCCTTACCCTGAGGAGGCCGCGAAGCGGCCGTCTCGAAGGGCGAGGCCACCGGCGGGGCCCCATGGTTCTCCGAGCGATGCGCAGCATCGTCCGGGAGACGCGCTGCGCGCTCCTCACCATGAGGGTCTAAGAGCGGGCCGCGGGTCACAGATCTACCTGCCCTCTAACCAATCACGATCCGCGTCTGCGGGCTCATTCGCCGTAATAGCCGCAGCATCGAGGATTTGGTCATCGAGACGCAGCCGGCGGTCGGCGCGAAATTTGGACGGGCCAGATGCAGGAACACCGCGCTGCCGCGGCCGGCGATGCGCGGGGTGGTGTTGTGGTCGATCTCGATGATGAAGTCGTAGAGACGATCCTCGCGCGTCAGCCGGTCGCCGTTCTGCTCGCGGGTCAGCCGCACCGGCCGGTTGTAATGGCGGTCCCGCGGGTCCTCGCACCAGGCGTCCTCGGGCCGAATGGCACGGGTGGGCAGGAAGCTCGCCGGTCGCGGGGAGCGGTCCGCCCGCCACCATAATTGTCGGGGGCGGAAGACACCCCTAGGGGTGCCGCCGTCGCCCTCGCGCTTATTCGCGAGGATGCCGCCCCGGCCAAGTGCAACCGGTACCGACCAACCGTCGGCGGTCAGCCACCCCCGGCACGGGTTACCGGCGGCGGGTTGGACGCGGACCAGGGACAACGGCCGATCACGCGCGGTTGTCTCATAAGTGATTGAAAAACTGGAACTTCTCATGTGAATCAAAAAGCCCGCGCCTTGCCTGCCCGGCCCCGATTGTTCTATCTGGCGGGATTACAGCACATTCATCCAATCGGCTGCTGATTTGGGATAGACTGTGATCGGCTTGTGAATCGGTAATGAACGACTACCTACACAGCGAGTCTCGCCATCAAGTCTCGGCCAAAGCGCTGTCCGCTTGTGTCCGCTGCTGCCTGCCTCCAAGAGGATCGTTCCTATGGCCAATGCCCGCAAGATTTTGATCGTGGATGACGACACCGACCTGCGTGACACGCTGGTCGAGCAACTTTCCCTTCACGAGGAATTCGAAGCCTCCGCAGTCGATACCGGCGCCAAGGGCGCCAGCGCCGCCAAGACCAACTCTCCCGATCTGGTCCTGATGGATGTGGGCCTTCCCGATACCGATGGCCGCGAGGTGGTGCGGTCCTTGCGCAAAGGCGGCTTCAAGGCGCCGATCATCATGCTGACCGGCCATGACACCGATTCGGACACCATCCTTGGCCTCGAATCCGGCGCCAATGATTATGTGGCAAAGCCCTTCCGCTTCGCGGTGCTGCTGGCCCGGATCCGCGCGCAGCTCCGCCAGCACGAGGCGAGCGAAGACGCGGTGTTCTCCGTCGGTCCCTACAGCTTTCGGCCCGGCTCGAAGATGCTGACCGCCGCCAATGCGCGGAAAGTGCGGCTGACCGAGAAGGAGACCGCGATCCTGCGCTTCCTCTACCGCGCCGGCCAGATGCCGGTGTCGCGCGAGACGCTGCTGCAGGAGGTCTGGGGCTACAATTCGGGCGTCACCACCCATACGCTGGAAACGCATATTTACCGGCTCCGGCAGAAGATCGAGAAAGATGCCGCCAATCCCGAGATCCTGGTGACGGAAGCCGGTGGCTACAAACTGGTGCCGTGATACGATTCGCGACCGAATCGTATCCCCGGTCACCGGCCTGAATGTCGATCGAAGATGACGTAGCGCTGCTCGAACGCGTCTCCACCTTGCGCCTGCTGGGGGATACTGCTTTGCGCATGCTTGCGATCGGCTCCGAACAGCGAAATTTCGAACCCGGCGACGTTATTTTCCATGCCGGCGACCAGGCGGATGCGGGTTATGTCGTGCAGCGCGGCGCTTTCCGCGTGGAAGATGGCGGTGCCGAGATCATCGCAGGCCCCGGCGCGCTGATCGGCGAGCTCGCGCTGATCGTGCCGATGAAGCGGCCGTCGACCGCGACCGCGCTGGAGCGCGCCACCTGTGTTCGAATTTCGCGCAGCCTGTTTCAACGCGTGCTGGAAAGCGATCCCGCCGCGGCGCGAAGGCTGCGCGACGAATTCGCCACCCGCACCAGCCAGCTTGCCAGCGATATCGTGGTGGCGGGCGGGAAGTTGAGTTCGTAGCTCCCTGTCGTCCTCGCGAAAGCGAGGACCCATAACCACAGGCAGCCGTTGTGGCGGAAGCAAGTGGTTGCGGCGGAGCACACCACAAAAGCCTGTGGTTATGGGTCCCGGGTCAAGCCCGGGACGACGGTCAGCTACACCTCCAACGTCACCGTCACCGGCACGTGGTCCGACGGACGCTCCCAGCCGCGCGCGTCGCGGGTGATCCTGAAATCCGTGACGCTGTCCTTCAGCGCGCGCGAGACCCAGATGTGGTCGAGCCGGCGGCCGCGGTCGCCGACGGTCCAGTCGGCGGCGCGATAGCTCCACCAGGTGTAGACTTTCTCCGACAGTGGAATGCGCTCGCGTGCGACGTCGAACCATTCGCCATGCACCTGCGCTGCGAGCAGCTTCTCGGTTTCGATCGGGGTGTGCGAGACGACCTTCAGGAGCTGCTTGTGCGACCACACGTCGTTCTCGTGCGGGGCCACGTTGAGATCGCCGACCAGGACGTGACGGTCGTCGCCGCGCGGATGCAAGGGCTCGCAGGCTTTCATCTCGTCGAGGAATTGCAGCTTGTGCTCGAATTTCGGATTGAGTGCGGGATCGGGGATGTCGCCGCCGGCCGGCACATAGAAATTATGCAGCACCAGCGGCTTTGACAATTGTGCCTTGTCGCCGAACTCGACCGAGATGTGGCGGGAATCGATCTTGTCGCAGAAGGTGCGGATGTCGGTCTTCTCGAACGGCACTTTCGAGATGATGGCGACGCCGTGATAGCCCTTTTGCCCGTTCAGCGCGACATGCTCATAGCCAAGCCGTTTGAACCGCTTCAACGGAAAGGCGTCGTCGATGCATTTGGTCTCTTGCAGGCAGAGCACGTCCGGCCGCGCCTGCTTGATGAACTTGGCGACGAGATCGATGCGCAGGCGCACCGAATTGATGTTCCAGGTTGTGAGGGAGAGACGCATGGGAACTGCGTCTTAGCATGGATTGCGGCGGTGGATAGGATTGTCCACAGGGGACGCGTAGGGTGGGCAAAGCGAAGCGTGCCCACCATTTACGTCGGCGTGTTGATGGTGGGCACGCTGCGCTTTGCCCACCCTACAATCCAGCGAACTCGCTAGCCCGGCGGGGTCGCGTAGTTGGTAAAATCGATCTTGAACAGGCCCGGATCGATCTTCCTGGTGGAATCGAGATTGTAGACGGCGACGGTGGTGTCGTAGCCCTGCGGATCGGTGATGGTCCATTGCTTGAGCTGGCCGTCCTTGGCGCCGACCATCAGCATCAACCGGCTGGTGCCGATCAGCGCCTGCTTCTCCTCGATGATGATCGAGACGAAGACATCGTCGGCGGTGACGCTGACGACGTTGGTGTCCTTCATCAGGTCGATGCGGTCGGATAACAGATAGCGCAGCGGCGTCTGCGACAGCGGATAGATATCCTGCGTGGCGAGCTTGCGGTCGCGCACCGCGACCGAGGAGCCGTCGGCGACGATGTCGATCGGGCTTGGCGGCTCATATTCGAAGCGCACCTTGCCGGGCTTCTGGATATAGAAATCGCCCTTGGTCTTGGAGCCGTCGGGGCCGACCTGCACGAAACTGCCGGCGAGCGATTGCAGCGAGGAGAGATAGCTGCTGATCCTCGCGGCCTGCGCCTTCTGGTTGGCATCGAACGTCGTGAAGATGCTGGCGGGAACGTTGCGGCGCGGATCGGGGATGACAGGGGTCGGCGGCGTCTGTGTCGAGCCTGTCGTCGCGGGGCCTCTCTGTTCCTGCGCGCTCATCTGCGTGCCATCGCGGCCCTTCGGCGCGGGCTTCGGCACCGGCACGTTCTGCGCCGATGAGGGCGCGGCGCCGGCGATCGACGTGGCGATCAGGATCGCCAATCCGGAATGGATGGCGCGATGGACGTGCTGTTTGGCCATTCGGTATTTCGGATTCTGATGCAACGCGTGTTCCGACTTTAGGGGCATGATCTTTTCGGAAAACCGGTGCCCACTTTTCCGGATCATGCCTGAGTTTACCGTGGGTAATGCCGCGGGGATATCGCTTTTCCGTGAAATTCTCGGGGCAGGATCACATGCTGCCTTCTTCTTCGATCAGGACCTCGCGCTTGCCGGCATGATTGGCCTGGCCGACAACGCCCTCGAGTTCCATCCGCTCCATCAATGAGGCGGCGCGGTTGTAGCCGATCTGCAGCCGCCGTTGAATATAGGATGTCGAGGCCTTGCGGTCGCGTTTCACGATCGCCACCGCCTGCGCATAGAGGTCGCCGCCGCCGCCGTCCCCGCCCATGCCGGTGGAGTCGAATACCGCGCCGTCCTCGTCGGTCGGCTCTTCGGCGGTAACGGCTTCCAGATACTCCGGGGCGCCCTGCGTCTTCAGGTGGCGCACCACCTTCTCGACTTCGTCGTCGGAGGCAAACGGGCCGTGCACGCGGCTGATGCGGCCGCCGCCGGCCATGTAGAGCATGTCGCCCTGCCCCAGCAGTTGCTCGGCGCCCATCTCGCCCAGGATCGTGCGGCTGTCGATCTTCGAGGTGACCTGGAAGGCGATGCGGGTCGGGAAGTTGGCCTTGATGGTGCCGGTAATGACGTCGACCGAAGGACGCTGCGTGGCGAGGATCACATGCAGGCCGGCGGCGCGCGCCATCTGCGCCAGGCGCTGCACCGCGCCTTCGATGTCCTTGCCGGCGACCATCATCAGGTCGGCCATCTCGTCGACGATGATGACGATGTAGGGCAACGGATCGAGGTCGAGCTTCTCCTCCTCGTAGATCGCCTTGCCGGTCTCCTTGTCGAAACCGGTGTGCACGGTGCGCGTCAGCTCTTCGCCCTTGCCCTTTGCCTCGACCAGGCGCGCATTGTAGCCGTCGATGTTGCGCACACCGAGCTTGGCCATCTTCTTGTAGCGCTCCTCCATCTCGCGCACGGCCCATTTCAGCGCGACCACCGCTTTCTTGGGATCGGTGACGACCGGCGTCAAAAGATGCGGGATGCCGTCATAGACGGAGAGTTCGAGCATCTTGGGATCGACCATGATCAGGCGGCACTGGTCGGGGCGCAGCCGATACACCAGGCTCAGGATCATGGTGTTGATCGCGACCGATTTGCCGGAGCCGGTGGTGCCGGCGATCAGCATATGCGGCGTGCGCGCGAGATCGATGATGACGGGTTCGCCGCCGATGCTCTTGCCGAGGCAGAGCGGCAGCTTTGCCACCGAGTCGATAGCTTCCTTCGCGACCAGGAGTTCGCGCAGGTAAACCTTTTCGCGATGCAGGTTCGGCAATTCGATGCCGATGGCGTTGCGGCCGGCGACGACGGCGACGCGAGCCGACAGCGCGCTCATCGAGCGGGCGATGTCGTCGGCGAGGCCGATCACGCGCGACGACTTGATGCCGGGCGCTGGCTCGAGCTCGTACAGCGTCACGACCGGACCCGGATTGGCTTTGACGATCTCGCCACGCACGCCGAAATCCTGCAGCACGCCTTCGAGCGCGCGCGAATTGGCTTCGAGCTCGGCCTTGCTCTGCGGCTGGCGGTCGGCGGCTTTCGGCGCTGACAGCACCGAGACCGAGGGCAGCTCGAACTTGTCGGACGATTTCTTCTTCGCGCGCGGCTCGGCCTTCTTGCGCGGGGCGCGGGCGACGGGCGCTTCCTCGGCTTCTTCCTCCTCGTCTTGTTCCTCTTCCTCTTCGATCTCCTCGTCGAATTCCTCGCTCGCCTCCGGCACCACGGACGGCGCGGCACGGCCGCCGAGACTGGGCTCCTGCCGCTCGAACGCGGCTGCGCTGCGTTGTGGCGCGCTCGAGACCAGCGACCGATAGGCGGTGCCGAAGAGCCAGCCGAGCCGCGCCTTCGCGCTCATGACAGCGTGGAACAGCCAGCCGAGCGAGATCGAACTGCGGTCTTCCTCATCGTCTTCTTCGACGAACGGCTCGTCACGATCCTCGATCGCCGTCAGCTCTTCTTCGCTCTCCCTTGCGCCCCAGCCGCTCGCGAACAGGAAGCTCGCGGTCATCGCGACGAACAGGATGGTGCCGAGCACCAGGCGATAGATCATGCCGGCCGGGCCGAACACCACCGCCGGCGCGCGAACCAGCGCATCGCCGACCACGCCGCCGAGCCCGGTCGGCAATGGCCAGGCGCCATTATGCGGGAAGCAGCTCGCAAAGCCCGCGGCGATCACGGTGGTGAGGATCCAGCATGCCAGCCGCAGCGCCTCGCGGTCGAAGGCGCGATGCGTCAGCATGCGCCAGCCCCACACCGCGATGGGGAGGATCAGCATGATGGCGCCGAGGCCCAGGATCTGCATCAACAGATCGGCGCCGATCGCGCCGGGATAGCCGAGGATGTTGCGGATCGGGCGCGAGGTGGCGTGGCTGAGACTCGGGTCCTGCACCGACCACGTCATCAGCGCCGCGGCGGCGACGCCGGCAAGCGTGATCAGGCACAGCCCGCCGAATTCTCGCACCCGCCGCTCCAAGGCTTCGCGGATCGGGACCGGCAGATGGCCGACCAGGGGAATGACACGTTCGATCGCTGGCATACGCTTCCAAAGCCTTGCGATTAACTTAAGGTTTCGACCAGGCGGTGCAGCGCCTCGGCCGTTGATTCACTGTCGGAGACCAACGCGAGCCGGATATAGCCCGCGCCCGGATTGGAGCCGTCGGCCTGCGGCCGCGCCAAATAGCTGCCCGGGATCACGCGCACGCCGGCATCGCGATAGAGTTTCACCGTCGCCGCCTCATCGCCGCCGCGCTCGGAGACGTCGAGCCAGACGCAGAAGCCGCCGGCCGGACGCTGATAGCCGTAGCGGCTGCCGAGGATCTGGTCGGCGAGATCGAACTTGATCCGGTAGAGCCTGCGGTTCTCCTCGACATGCGCCTCGTCGCTATAGGCGGCGACCGCGACATGCTGCAGCGGCACCGGCACTTGCGGCGCCGCCACGTTGCGTAGCTCGTGGAAGGCGGCGAGGAACTTCTTGTCGCCGGCGGCAAAGCCGACGCGCATGCCCGGCAGGTTCGAACGCTTCGAGAGCGACTGGAACACGACCACATTGGTGAAGTCGGGGCCGGCATGTTCCAGCGCGCTGCCGGGAGCTTCCCGGGTGTAGATCTCCGAATAGCATTCGTCGCTCAAAATGATGAAGCCGAAACGAGCGGCGAGCGCCTTCAGACGCGCGAAATAATCGCGCGAGGCGACCGAGCCTTGCGGGTTTGCGGGCGAAGCGATGTAGAACGCCACCGTGCGCGCCAGCAGCGCGTCATCGAGCGCGTCGAGATCGGGCAGGAATCCGTTGGCCGGCGTGGTCGGCAGATAGACCTGCTCGCAGCCGGACGCGCGGGCGCCGGCGCCATAGGCCGGATAGAACGGGTTCGGCATCAAGATTGCCGGCGTCCCCGAGCGCGCGCCGACATAGCGGGCGGCGGTGATGGCGGCGAAGAACAGGCCCTCGCGGCTGCCGTTCAGCACCAGCACTTCGCTCTCGGGATCGACCGGCCGCGGCAGGCGGAACCGGGTCGACAGCCAGTTCGCCGCCGCGCGGCGGAACGGCTCGATACCCTTGGCGAGCGGATAGCGGCCGAACTCGGCCGTGTGCTTGGCCAGCACCGGCCCGACAAAGGCGGGAACCGGGTGCTGCGGCTCGCCCAACGACAGCGTAATCAATGGCTTGCCGGGTTGGTACGGTGCCAGCAGCTCGGCCGTGCGCGCAAAGGGGGAACGTTCGGCCTGACCGGCCGGCATTACACTGCCGGCGTCTTGCGCCACGCCGGAGGGAGCGGTCATTGCCATGTCTAAACGCCAGCACTTTCAACGCGGTCGAGGGGAATCCAGCTCGACCGTAAATTGATCAAGTCACCATAGATACGGCGAGGTTAAGACGCGATTAACCATCGGTGTCGCTGGACAATTTGCGTGGTATTACCATATTTTCTCTGAGTATTACCGGGCAATTGGAGATCAGCGATGACAACGACTGTCACCCGCAAGGGCCAGGTGACAATCCCAAAGCCGCTTCGCGATTACCTGGGTATTGGTCCGGGCAGCGAGGTCAATATTCGCCGTAGCGACGACGGCAGCGTTCTGATCGAGAGAGCGGATGGACCGCGGCCTGCCAGCCGATTTGCCAAGGCGCGTGGCTCCGCGGGGCGGGGCATGACGACTGACGAACTGATGGCCCTTCTGCGTGATGAGCCGGAATGACCCTCGTCGATTCGAATGTCCTTCTCGACCTCGCGACCGACGACGAGAAATGGGCCGACTGGTCGCAGGTGCAGCTCGAACGGGCGGCATCGGCTGGGCCATTGTTCATCAACAATGTCATCTACGCAGAAGTCTCGATACGCTACGACAAGGTCGAAACCGTCGACGCCACACTCTGCGACTTGAAAATCGAGCTGGCAGAGATCCCGCGCGCCGCGCTCTTTCTTGCCGGCAAGGCCTATCTCCAATATCGCGCCGCCGGTGGCAGCCGCACAGGGGCACTATCTGATTTCTTCATCGGAGCCCATGCTGCGGTGGAGCAGCTGCCACTCTTGACCCACGACGTGCGGCGCTATCGCACCTATTTTCCGACTGTCGCGCTGATTGCGCCGGAAGGCGAACGGTAGCACCTCGAGCAGCCCTGCCGCGTCGGCAGCCGTTAGAAGGCCGGCATGCCCTCTCCTTTCTTCGGGCCGCGGTCAAAAAGAAAGGGGCTCCAACTTGCGCTGGAGCCCCTCAACGGTCAGGGCATTGCCGGGTATGTGCCCGAACCGTA
This sequence comes from Bradyrhizobium sp. Leo114, assembly GCF_055229415.2. NCBI lineage: Bacteria > Pseudomonadati > Pseudomonadota > Alphaproteobacteria > Hyphomicrobiales > Nitrobacteraceae > Bradyrhizobium > Bradyrhizobium sp. Leo114. The sequence goes on from NZ_JBUYEN020000008.1 coordinate 152,560, forward strand.
GTTCTGGGTGTGATCCCGGGAGAGATCACACCCCGGGAGAACTCACATGTTGTAAGCGCGCTCGGTGTGCTCGGTGATGTCGAGGCCTTCGCGCTCGGTCTCGACGTTCGCGCGCAGGCCGACGATCACGTCGACGACCTTGTAGAGGATGGCCGAGCCGATGCCGGACCACACCAGCGTGGTGCAGACGCCCCAGAGCTGGGAGGTCATCTGGGCGACGAAGTCGTAGTCGCCGATCTTGCCGGCGACATAGTCCATCACGCCGGTGCCGCCGAGCGCCGGGTTCACCAGGATGCCGGTGCCGATCGCGCCGACGATGCCGCCGACGCAGTGGACGCCGAACACGTCGAGCGAGTCGTCGTAGCCGAGCGCATTCTTCACCACGGTGCAGAAGAACAGGCAGACCACGCCGACCACGAGGCCGAGCACGATCGCGCCCATCGGGCCGGCGAAGCCGGCGGCCGGGGTGACCGCCACGAGGCCTGCGACCGCGCCCGAGATGGCGCCGAGCACCGACGGATGGCCCTTGATGATCCATTCCGCGAACATCCAGGACAACGCCGCCGCCGCGGTCGCGACGAAGGAGTTGGTCATGGCGAGCGCGGCGCCACCAGAAGCCTCGAGGTTCGAACCGGCGTTGAAGCCGAACCAGCCGACCCAGAGCAGCGAGGCGCCGATCATGGACATCGTGAGCGAGTGCGGAGCCATCAGCTCCTTGCCGTAGCCCGTGCGCTTGCCGATCAGGATCGCGCCGACCAGGCCGGCGATGCCGGCGTTGATATGCACGACGGTGCCGCCCGCGAAGTCGATCGCGCCCTTCTTGAAGATCCAGCCGGCGTCAGCATTGATCTCGTCGAGCTTGGCCTGCGCCGCGGTCTTGGCCGCGCCGTCAGCCGCAGCCGCCAATGCCTTCGCCGCATCCGTGATCGCGTCCGGACCAGCCCAGTACCAGACCATGTGGGCGATCGGGAAGTAGATCAGCGTCACCCAGAGTGGGATGAACAGCGCGAGCGCGGAGAACTTCATGCGCTCGGCGAAAGCGCCGACGATCAGCGCCGGCGTGATCGCCGCGAACGTCATCTGGAAGCAGACATAGACGAGTTCGGAGATATTGGCGTCGACGCTGAAGGTGGCTGCCTTCGAGTCCGGCGTCACGCCCGCCAGGAAGGCCTTGGAAAAGCCGCCGATGAAGTCCGAGCCGCCGGTGAAGGCGAGGCTGTAGCCGTAGAGCGCCCAGAGCACGGTGACGATGCACACCGTGTAGAACACCTGCATCAGCACCGAGAGCATGTTCTTGGAGCGGACCAGGCCGCCATAGAACAGCGCGAGCCCCGGGATCGTCATCAACAGCACCAGCACCGTCGATGTCATCATCCAGGCGTTGTCGCCCTTGTTGACGGTCGGCTCGGCATAGGCGGCGGTCGCAGCGAACAAGCCGAATGCGAGTGCCGCCAATCCCGCGCCATGGGGACGTTTGAACGTCATGTTATTCTACTCCTGAATTGTAAGGTTTGAGCGCGAAATCAGAGGGCCGCGGCATCGGCCTCGCCGGTGCGGATGCGCACCGCGTGGTCGAGGTTGATGACGAAGATCTTGCCGTCGCCGATCTGTCCGGTCTTTGCCGCCGATGTGATGGCGTCGATAGTCTTGTCGACCTGGTCGGCCGCAACCGCGACCTCGATCTTGATCTTGGGCAGGAAGCTCACGGCGTATTCAGCGCCGCGATAGATCTCAGTGTGGCCCTTCTGACGCCCGTAACCCTTGACTTCCGTCACCGTGAGACCGTGAACGCCAATGGCGGTCAGGGCGTCGCGGACTTCTTCCAGCTTGAATGGCTTAATAATCGCCATAACAATTTTCATGTGTCCTATCCCCGCTTGGGCCCGGTGCAGACGAACCGGGTGTTTTTCGACTGAGATCCACCACGCGGAGAAAATTCACGACGCGGTCACAGCCGCAGGCGTTAGAATCAAATGCCGTGCCAGATCGACGGCACCGCCTAACGGATTATGAATCCGCCCGTTTTCGCGTTTGACGGGAATTGGTCGGACCTGCGCTATTCCGTCGCGCTCAAAACGTAATCAATATTGCCCGATTCATGGGCACGCCAGAGTCCGGACATAATCCTGCCCAGCGCGGCGGCAAATCGACGGTAATAAGGTAGAGGAAATTACTGCAGGGCCTCGCCGTGCTGCGAAATATCCAGGCCTTCCAGCTCCTGCTGCAGCGACACCCGGAGCGGGACGAACGCGCTGACCAGCTTCAGCAGCACGAAGGTGATGCCGCCGCACCACACCAGCGTCACGGCGACGCCGGCGAGTTGGATCAGCAGTTGCTGCGGACGGCCCTCGAGCAGGCCGGCCGTGCCGCCGATGGCGCTGGTGGCGAACACGCCCGCGAGCAGCGTCCCGGCCATACCGCCGATGCCGTGGACGCCGAACACGTCGAGTGAATCATCATACTTGAAGCGGAGCTTCAGCCAGGTGCAGGCCCAGAAGCACACGAAGCCCGCGATGATGCCGATGATGACCGCGTGCCATGGTTCGACGAAGCCCGAGGCCGGCGTGATGGTGCCGAGCCCTGCGACCGCGCCGGAGATCATGCCAAGCACCGACGGCTTGCGTCGCGTCGCCCATTCGATCGCGCCCCAGGTCAGCGCGCCCGCGCAGGCGGAAAGATGCGTGGCGATGATCGCCATCACCGCGCGCGAACTCACGGTCAGTGCCGATCCGCCATTGAAGCCGAACCAGCCGACCCAAAGCAGCCCGGTGCCGATCACTGCGAGCGACAGGTCGAACGGCGACAAGTTCTCGCTGCCATAGCCGTGGCGTCGCCCCAACACTTGCGCGGCGACCAATCCGCTGACGCCGGCCGAAAGATGCACGACGAGCCCGCCGGCGAAATCCAGCACGCCGAGACTTGCGAGGAAGCCGCCGCCCCACACCCAATGTGCGAGCGGAATATAGGCGAAGATGAACCAGCCGACGGAGAACCAGAGATAGGCCGAGAAGCGCATGCGATCGGCGACCGAGCCTGCCACCAGCGCCACGGTGATGATCGCAAACGTCATCTGGTACAGCATGAACAGCGCTTCCGGGATCGTCTTCGCCGCCGGATTGACGCCGTCCATGGTCATGCCGGCGAGGAACCAGCGGTCGAGCGCGCCGATCCACGGTCCATCACCGACGAAGGTGAGAGAGTAGCCGAACATCGCCCAAAGGATCGAGATGATCGCGACGGCCGACAGGCTCTGCGCCATCGTCGCCAGCACGTTCTTCTTGCGCACCATGCCGGAATAGAACAGCGCAAGCCCCGGGATCGTCATCATCAGCACCAGCGCGGTGGCAACGATCATCCAGGCGGTATCGGCGGCGTTGATGGCCGACGTCTCGGCATGCGCCGGCGTCGCCGACAACAGCGTCGCAAGACCAAGCGGCGCGATCAGCCGCGCGGCACGAGAGGATGCCCCCATGGTGTTTCCCCGGCAGAAATGAAATGAGTCTGGTGGATGCGACCGGCGGCGTTGTCGGTCGCGCTCGGAGAGTTTGGAGAAGTTAGAGCGCGTCGCTGTCGGTTTCGCCGGTGCGGATCCGCAGCGCGTGATCGATCGGCGTGACAAAGATCTTGCCATCGCCGATCTGGCCGGTGCGTGCCTTTGCGGTGATGACCTCGACCGCCTTGTCGGCGATGTCGGATGCGACTGCGATCTCGATGCGCAATTTCGGCAGGAAGTTCACGACATACTCTGCGCCGCGGTAGATCTCGGTGTGCCCCTTCTGCCGGCCATAACCTTTGACTTCAGTGACGGTCATGCCGTGGACGCCGATCTCGGTCAGCGCCTGGCGAACCTCGTCCAGCTTGAAGGGTTTGATGATGGCGACGACAAGTTTCATGGCTAGCGGTCCGCATTTTCCTTAAGCACGGCCATCCTTCCTCTTTGGATGACCTTCGATCGCGGGCCAATCTGGCATCTTTCTGAGCAAATGGCACAAAAAAGTTGCAGGTTCAGGGGGAAAACATTGGCAGACCCTGACCTCGCTCCCTGTACAGGGGACATGATCGTCCGTCACAATGCGGCTTTCCTGCTTCGCCCGTTGTTCTACTGGCGTCCGTTCCCAAGAATCGTGTTTTCCAAGGAAATGCCATGGCCGATCGATCCTGGTTTTATGCATCCGAGGGCCAGCAAAAGGGCCCGTTTCCCGAATTCCAGCTCCGTGATCTCATCATGCGGGGCACCGTCGGGCCGGATACGCTGGTCTGGACCGAGGGGATGGCCGGTTGGCAGAAGGCGCGCGAGATTCCCGGACTGATTTCGGATCCTTCCAGTTCGGCGATGCCCTCGCAGGCGGCCGGGCCGCCGATCGTCACTGCGGCCGGCTATGCGGGTGGGACGGTCTCGGCCGATCTGCCGATCTGGGAGCTGTTTGGGCGCAGTCTGTGGTTCGCCATTGGCCAGCTCCTGGTGATCCCGGCGCCGTGGTCCGCCACCGGTTTTTATCGCTGGATCATCCCGCACATCAATGTCCCCGGCCGGCCGAATCTCGGTTTCACGGGACAGGTCGGTGACATCTGGTACGTGTTCGTCGCGATCGGGCTCTTGAGCTATACGGGTTGGACCGAGAGCACGACGGTCGAGCTGCTTGCGCCGTTGCTGCAGGCGTTGCTCGGATGGGTGGTGATCCGCTGGATCGCCAGCCATCTCACGTCAAACGGACAGCAGCTCCCGATCGCCTTCAACGGCAGCGTGATCACCTATATCGGGTGGTACCTGTTGTTGGCGATCTCCTTCATCACCATCATCGGCTGGGCGTGGGTGACCACGGCGTGGATGAGGTGGATGTGCCGCAATATCGAGGGCACGCGCCGCGAAATCATCTTCAAGGCGTCAGGCCTCGAGATGCTTTGGCGAACGGTCCTGTTCACCATCGGCTGCCTATTGCTGATTCCAATCCCGTGGGCCTTGCGCTGGTATGCGAACTGGTACCTGTCGCAATTCGCGCTGGTCGAGCGCAGTACGCTGGCGAATGCTTAGAGCAGGGCAAGACGACCTCGGGTTAGTTTCGCGTCGGAGGCACCTCACCTCTCCCCATCGGGGAGAGGTGGGGCATCGCAACCTTCGCCGCTATCCCAGCTCTACCGCGCGCTACTTCCTCTCGCGCACCGAACCTTCCTGTGCCACTGACGCCACCAGCGTGCCGTCGGGCTTGAAGATCATGCCGCGCGTCAAGCCGCGGCCGCCTTGTGCGCTCGGCGAATCCTGCGCGTAGAGCAGCCATTCGTCGGCGCGGAACGGGCGGTGAAACCACATCGCGTGATCGAGGCTTGCCGGCATCATGCGCTTGTCGAACAGCGTGCGGCCGTAGCGCGCCATGATCGCGTCGAGCAGTGAGAAGTCGGAGGCATAAGCGAGCGCGCACAGATGCAGTGCGGGGTCGTCTGGCAGTTTTGCCGCGGTGCGGATCCAGACATGGATGCGGCCTTCGTCGATCTTCTGGCCGAAATAGCGGCCGAGCTCGACCGGGCGCAGCTCGATCGGCCGATCGGATTCATAGTAGCGGCGGATGAAGTCCGGCATCTCGCGGAACATCGGCTGCTTCGACACTTCCTCCGCGGTGAGCTTTTCCGGCGGCGGCACGTCCGGCATCTTCTCCTGGTGATCGAAGGCGCCCTGCTCCTCGGCATGGAACGACACCATGATCGAGAAGATGGCATTGCCGTGCTGGATCGCGGTGACGCGGCGGGTCGAATAGCTCTTGCCGTCGCGCAGCCGCTCGACCTGGTAGATGATCGGGACCTGAGGATCGCCCGGCAGGATGAAATAGCAATGGATCGAATGCGGCAGCCGGCCCTCGACCGTGCGGCAGGCTGCAACCATCGCCTGGCCAATCACCTGCCCGCCGAACACCCGCTGCCAGCTCGTTTTCGGGCTGTTGCCGCGGAACAGATTCACCTCGAGCGGCTCAAGATCCAGGATGGAAAGCAGGTCAATCAGGCTTTTTGACATGGATGGCCTTCCATTTTGTTGCGCGGCATTAAGTACCTTGTTTGGTGCCACTGTTTCGCCCAGCTATTATCAGGTAGCAAGCATACTCTGAGGGCATGAGCGCGTAAGGGACTTGCATGTCGGCACAACGAGGCATTGTCATTTGCGGGGGCGCTTTTGCGGGCTTGGCGCTGGCGCTGGCGCTGCGGCAGGGGCTTGGGACGGAAATCCCCGTCATCGTGGTCGATCCGGCGCTTGGGCAGCGCCCAAGCCGCGATCCGCGGGCGACCGCGATCGTCGCCGCCTGCCGCCGGCTGTTCGAGGCGATCGGCATCTGGGCCGAGATCGCCGACACGACGCAGCCGATCCTCGACATGGTCGTCACCGATTCGCGGCTCGACGATGCGACGCGGCCGGTGTTCCTGACCTTTGCCGGCGATGTCGAGCCCGGCGAGCCGTTTGCGCATATGGTCGAGAACAGGCTGCTGATCGACGAGCTGGTGGCCCACGCCGAGGCCGCAGGCATTGATCTGCGCGCGAGCGCGGTTTCGACCTATGAGGCCAATGCCGATCTCGTCAGCGTGACGCTCGCGGATGGCAGTGCGATCGAAGCGAGCTTGCTGGTCGCCGCCGATGGCGCCCGTTCGAAGCTGCGCGAGCGCGCCGGCATCGTCACCCATGGCTGGGACTACGATCAGTCCGGCATCGTCGTCACCGTCGGCCATGAGCGCGATCACCAGGGCCGCGCCGAAGAGCATTTCCTGCCCGCGGGTCCATTCGCAATCCTGCCGCTGAAGGGAAAACGCTCCTCGCTGGTGTGGACCGAGAACCGCAAGGAAGCGTCCCGCATCGTCGGCTTGAGCGAGGCCGAATTCCACGACGAGCTGGAGCGGCGTTTTGGTTTGCATCTCGGTGAGGTCAAGGCGCTCGACAAGCCGCGCGCGTTTCCGCTCGGCTATTTCGTCGCGCGCTCCTTCATCGCCGAGCGGCTGGCGCTGGTCGGCGACGCAGCGCATCTGATCCACCCCATCGCAGGCCAAGGGCTCAATATGGGCCTGAAGGATGTCGCGGCATTGGCGGAAGTGGTGGTCGATGCGGCGCGGCTCGGCATCGATCTCGGCCAAGCCGATGTGCTCGAGCGCTACCAGCGCTGGCGCCGCTTCGACACCATGGCGATGGGAGTTGCGACCAATTCGCTGAACTTCCTGTTCTCCAACGAATCGACGCTGCTCAGGACCGTGCGCGACGTCGGGCTTGGCGTCGTCGACCGCCTGCCGCCGCTGAAGAGCTTGTTCATCCGTCAGGCGGCGGGGCTGTCGGGCGAAGTGCCGCGGCTGTTGAAGGGCGAGGCGCTGTAGCTCCGTAGCCCAGATGAAGCGCAGCGTAATCCGGGAAATCCCCTGCAAGCGGACGTTGCGGCCCGGGATTGCGCTGCGCTCCATCCGGGCTACGAACCGGGATCGTCACTGCGAGCCACCGGGTCGGCGCGAAGCGCCGCCCGACGACAGGCTCCGCGAAGCAATCCATCTCCCCGTTTGCGGCGCAATGGATTGCTTCGTCGCTATCGCTCCTCGCAATGACGGCTCAAATCCATCACTCGATCTTGCGCGCTTCTTCCGGCAGCATGATCGGGATGCCGTCGCGGATCGGATAAGCGAGCTTTGCGGAGCGCGAGATCAATTCCTGGCGAGCCGCGTCGAACTCCAGCGGGCCCTTGGTGATCGGACAGACCAGGATTTCCAGGAGTTTTGGATCGGCGGTGCTTTCGAGATGATCGGTCGGGGAGTTCATGATGGTCTTCCAGCTTGACGGCTCGTCTTTATCACATTCGATCAGCGCGCCGCCATCCGCAAAAGCTCGTCGACGATCGCCTGCTGTCTTGCTTTCGGCAGCGGCTGCTCCGTCAGCGCGTGGCCGAGGAATGCCCAATAAAGAATTTGCGCGCGGGCGCGGGCGACGCCCTCGGTGAGACCCGCCCGCTTCAGGAGGCCTTCGACATAGCCGAGCCGCCGCTGGTCGATCGCCTGCACGGCGGCGCGCGCTGAAGCGTTGACGCTCGCCCAGCTTCGCACCGCATTTTCCAGCGCCGGCTTTTCGGAAAACACGCGTCGCAGCAGCACGGCGAGTGCGTCGGAACCTGTCGCTGCCGCCTCGACATCGACGATGATCCGCTCCGCAGCTATCTCGCGCCAATGTTTCAGGATGGCGGCGTGGTAGGCGGCGATGTCGGCAAAGTGCCAGTAGAAGCTGCCGCGGGAGACGCCCATCTCCTTTGCCAAGGGGTCGGCCTTCAGCGCGGTGAAGCCGCGTCTTGCCAGCGCTTTCAGGCCCTGGTCGAGCCAGTCCTTGGCGGAAAGCTGATCGGTCATGTCGCCCACCATACACCAGTGTATTGACAGGCGCCAATGCGCGCGCGATAACCATACACACCTGTATGGAGGCGAACGATGCGCGATATCCTGCTGCAATGTTCCGGCCTCGCCGCGATCGCGGCGGCGCTGATCCACGGTTACCTCGGCGAGTTCAAGGTGTTTCCGAAAATGACGATCGAACCGGCGCGGCTGCGCACGCTGATCCGCCTGGTCTGGCAGGCCGGCACGGTGGCGTGGATCGGCGGCGGCGTGCTCTTGCTCGCCGCGCCCTGGATGGCCTCGGAGGTGGCGCGGCACTGGATCGTCGTCACGCTGGCCTGCGTGTTCGCTTTCGCGGCCCTCGCCAATGCGGTCGCGACGCGCGGCCGGCATTTCGGCTGGATGGCGCTCACCGCCGTGGTGGCGATGGCGGTCGCGGGGTATTAGCCAAATATGACGCTGTCATTCCGGGGCACGCGCAGCGTGAACCCGGAATCCATTGGGCCGCATGCGCTCGTGGAGAAATGGATTCCGGGTTCGTCCTTCGGACGCCCCGGAATGACGGCGGAGGAGAACGACGGGACGCGCGGAAAATCACTGCAGCGGGGGATCGCCGCTGGTGCGCTTCTTGGCGAGATCCATCTCGGTCACCGCGATCAGGATTTCGGCGCGGGTCTTGAGGTCAGGCGCTTCCAGCATCGCCTGCTTCTCCGCCGGGCCATAGGGCGACATCATTGCGAGCGCGTTGACCAGCGCCTCGTTGGGCGCGGCTTCGATGCCGGCCCAGTCGACCTTCAAATTGTTGGCCTTGAGGAAGTCTGTCAACACCGAGAGCAGCGCTTCGCGGTCGACGTCCTCCTCGCCCTTGCGCGCGACGAAGTCACCCGAGAAGGAGAAGAAGTCGACCTTGCACTGGCGGTACGCGGTCAGGACGTTGAGCTCCTCCACCACCTTGAAGCGCGCCACGCCGGTGAGTTCGAGGATATAGCGGCCGTCGCCGGATTCGGCGAGCTGGGTGATGCGGCCGACGCAGCCGACGCGGAACAACGCCGGCTTCTCCTCATTGTGCGAATGCGTCACGTCGGGCTGGATCATGCCGATCAGCCGATGGCCGTCACGGAAGGAGTCGTCGACCATCGCAAGATAGCGGGGCTCGAAGATGTTGAGCGGCATCTGGCCGCGCGGCAACAATAGCGCGCCGGCAAGCGGAAAGACCGGGATTACCTCGGGAAGCTCGGCCGGGCCCCGATATTCGGCATTGATCGGCATCTGTGGCCCCGGTGTTATGCGCGCGCGCTCTAGCTAAGAGAACAGGATCGTCGACAGCCGCTTTCGTCCCTCGACGGTCGCTTCATCCGCCCCGCCCCACGCTTCGAAGAACTGGACGAGCTGCTTGCGCGCGCCGTCGTCGTTCCACTTGCGATCGCGCCTGACGATCTCCAGGAGCTGGTTGGTCGCCTCGCTGCGCTTGCCCATCGCGTTCAGCGCGGTGGCAAGATCGAACCGCGCCTGATGATCGAGCGGATTTGCGGCGACTTTCTCTTCCAGTTCGCCGATCGGACCGACCGACTCGGCCTGCTCGGCAAGGTCGATCGCGGCCTGCACGGCCTTGACGGCCGGATCGTTGCGCTTGGACTCCGGCACCATGCCGAGCGTCTGCTTAGCCTGGTCGATCGCGCCTGTCGTGACATAACATTTGGCGAGACCGGCGAGTGCGGCGATATTGGTGGCGTCGATGCCGAGCACCTCGGCATAGATCTGCGCCGCGGCCGCGGCGTCGCCTTCGGCGAGCACGGCGTCGGCCTCTTTCAGGATTTCCGCGATGTTCGGCTCGCCCGCGGCCGGGACGCCCTTGGTCAGCCGCTCGATGAAGGCGTTGACCTGGCTCTCCGGGATCGCGCCCATGAAGCCGTCGGCGGGCTGGCCGTTGACGAAGGCGATGACGGCGGGGATCGACTGGATGCCCATCTGACCGGGGATCGACGGATGCTCGTCGATGTTCATCTTGACAAGCTTGACCCGGCCCTTGGCGTTGGTCACCACCTTTTCCAGGATCGGGGTGAGCTGGCGGCACGGGCCGCACCAGGGCGCCCAGAAATCGATCAGCACCGGCTGGCGCTTCGACTCCTCGATGACGTCCTTGACGAACGTCTGGGTGGTCGTTTCCTTGATCAGATCGCCTGCCTGCGGCGCCGGACCGCCGCCCTGCTCAACTATCGTCACGATATCCTCGCCTGATGTCCCGAGATTGGCGCCTGTTCTAGCACGGCCGGAACTGAACACCCGTCAGCTAAATGGCGGTTTCGCGTCAAATTTCAATCGGCAGGCGCCCTGCTCGTTCCGCCGCAGGCCGGTCATGCAGGGGCGCGACCAAATGCGGCCGGAGTTTGCAGGGCTGCTCGAGGCGAATCAGCCGTGGCGGCCTGAGGTCGGGAAAAGCGGGTTCCCAGGCGAAAAACGCGGCGAGCCGCCACCGAAACGCTCCTCGCCGCGTTGCTTTTGGGCCCTCGTCCCCATTTCTGGTCAAATGAGGCGATTTAGCCGCCTTCGGGCCTGTTGCATTCGCGGTCCGCTTTTGGCATAGCTCTGCCGTTGCCGGCGAGCGATCGTCGTCATCAGGATGCGGGTGTAGCTCAGTGGTAGAGCACGACCTTGCCAAGGTCGGGGTCGAGGGTTCGAGCCCCTTCGCCCGCTCCAATTTCCCATCCGCCGGACCGGCTTTTACTTGTAGCCCCGCGCCCGTGCCGTGCGCGGTTGCCTTCCCTCCGACGAAGCGAGCCCGTGCTAAGACCTCTCCGGCGAGAGGCGCGGCCCGGCTCGATGGCTGCTCAACCATTCATCCGATGATTGATTTCTCTGGCCAATCGAAATTGTCGGCGGTGACGCTGCGAGAGGCGTTAGCTTCAAACGAATATTGCGGCGCAATGACATCGCTGATGCTTCGCAGGAAAACAGCGTAAGCGAACCTCTCAACTTGTCTTGACCTCGCTCGAATGCGGCGTTGATCGCCTGCGCTTCTCTCGCGCGGGGGATGTGCTAACATTTTCCGCTCTGGCCTATCTCTCGCAGGCCACCACGATCGTCTCGTTAGAATCAATAAAGAGCCAGCCGTCCGGCTGGATTAGGGGAGTAACGCGATGCAATCGGTTTTCAATCGTTCCATTCTTGCGCTTGCCACCATCGCCCTCGTGGCGGGGACTGGCTTTGCCAACGCACAACAGCAGCAGGACAAGGGCAGGGAGCTGAAGAAATACGAATCCGGCACCAAGGAATTCTGGACCCATCCGCCGGATGACTGGTTCCTGGGCGATGAGACCGAAGCGCAAAAGGGCCTCGCCCCACCATCGGGACCGCCGACCGGCGCCTCCGACTCCGAGCTGGCGGCGCTGATCAAGAAGATCAAGCTGCCGCAGGGCTTCAAGATCGAGGTCTATGCCTCGAACGTGCTCGCCGCGCGGCAGATGGCCTGGGGCGACAAGGGCACGCTGTTCGTCGGCTCATTCGGGCTCGGTAACGTCTACGCGATCAAGGACAACAACGGCAAGAAAGAGGTCAAGACCATCCTCAAGGGGCTGAACATGCCCACCGGTCTCGCCTTCCGCGACGGCGCGCTCTACGTGATCGCGGTCGACAAGCTGATCCGCTACGACAATGCGGAAGCCAATCTGGACAATCTCGGCCAGGGCAAGGTGGTCTATGACGACATGCCCTCCTATGCCGCGCATGGCTGGAAATATATCGCTGTCGACAAGGACGGCTGGTTCTACATTCCGTTCGGACCGCCCTTCAACATCGGCATCCCCCCGACCAGCCTCTCGCAGATCCGCCGTGTCGATCCCAAGACCGGCAACGCGGAAATCTGGGCGCTCGGGGTGCGCAACAGCGTCGGCGGCGATGTCGATCCGCGCACCGGCCGCTACTGGTTCACGGAGAACGCGCGCGACTGGATCAGCGACGATCTGCCGAGTGACAAGCTCAACATGATCTCGAGGATCGGCGAGCATTTCGGCTATCCCTATTGCCACCAGGGCGACCTGCCCGATCCGAAATTCGCGATGGGGCATAAATGCTCGGAGTTCACGCCGCCCGTGCTCAACTTAGGGGCCCATGTCGCGCCACTCGGCATGAAGTTCTACACCGGCAACCAATTCCCGGCGGACTACAAGAACAACATCCTGATCGCGGAGCATGGCTCCTGGAACAGGCACAAGTACCAGGGCGCGCGCATCGTGCGCGTGATCGTCGGTCCCGACGGCAAGAACGCCAAGCAGGAAGTGTTCGCGTCGGGCTGGATCGAAGGCGACCAGAATTATCTCGGCCGCCCTGCTGACATCATCCTCGACAAGGACGGCTCGATCCTCGTTGCGGATGATTGGGCCGGTGCGATCTATCGCATCAGCTACAGCAAGAAGTGAGACTGTGACCAACGGGGGCTGCGGCGGCCGGACGGCGGCTGCAGCCTGCAATTCTTGTTACGAATCGGTCCAATCGTCATGCCCGGGCTCGACCCGGGCATCCATCCAGAAAGAACCACTTTTGCGGGATGGATTGCCGGGTCAAGCCCGGCAATGACGAGTGAGAGGAATGAAAATGCGGATTGTATTGGCCGCAATACTGCTAGCAGTGACTGCCTGCGCACTTCCCGCCCGCGCCGCCGATGTCGCGGCCGGCAAGGAGAAGGCCGAGATGTGCGTCTCATGCCATGGCGAGAATGGCGTTTCGCAGACCGAGAACATCCCCTCGCTCGCCGGCCAGCCGGATCAGTTCATCCAATGGCAGCTCGTGTTCTTCCGCGCCGGCACCCGCAAGAACGAGCTGATGCAGCCGATCGTCGAGCAGCTCAACAACGACGACATCCGCAATCTCGGCGCCTATTTCTCATCGCTGCCGCCGCCGAAGGGCCCGAAGGACGACGATCCTGATCTGTCGGAAAAGGGCAAGCAGGCCGCCGCCGGCCGCCGCTGCGCGTCATGCCATACCGACAGCTATGCCGGCAACAAGGCGGTGGCGCGCATCGCTGGCCAGCGCGAGGATTATCTCGTCAAGGCGCTGCACGACTACAAGTCCAGCGCGCGCTCTGGCGGCGGCATGGCCGCGATGGCCGAGGTCGCCTATCCCCTGAGCGACGAAGAGATCACCGCACTGGCGCATTATCTCGCGCATCTTTGACGAGATGCCGTAGCCCGGGTGGAGCGAAGCGTAAGCCGGGAACACTGTACGCCGCGGAGAGACCTGCCCCGGGTTGCGCTGCGCTTCACCCGGGCTACAAGACTACTCGCCCCGCTGCAATTCGTACGCTTTCAGGTGCGTATACGCCGTGCGCAGCTTCGGTACGGGAATCTTGGCGGCGTCGGCGCGGGCGACGAGATCGCCGATCACGTGATCGGCTTCGACCGGCAAGCCGGCTTTGATGTCGCGGAACATCGAGGCGGTCATCGGCGAGCCCGCGGCGGTCAGCATGCCCTTGACGCGCTCGAAGAACGGTCCACCCGGCGCATAGCCTTCAGCGGCCGCTACCGCGCTGCACTCGTCGAGGATGCCGAGCAGGAAATCCTTGCCGCCGGGCGCCGCCAGGATGTTGCCGACGGAGGTGCGCATCAGGCTGGTGGAAGCCGCGAGCGAAGCCAGGAACACCCACTTTTCCCACATGTCCTGCATCACATGATCGCTGGCGGTGGCGCCGTTGATGGCGGAAAACACCTCCGCGATCGCGCGCACGCGGTCGGACATCTTGCCGTCGCGTTCGCCGAAGGTCAGCGACTGCATCGGCTGAAGCTGCACCACCTCGCGTGCTTCATTGAGCGTCGCCGCAATCGCGCAGAGACCGCCGAGCACATGCTCGGCGCCGAATTTCTTGTCGAGTGCGTTCAGGTGAAGCATGCCGTTCAGCAGCGGGATGATGGCGGTGTTCGGTCCGACCGCCGGCGCGAACGACTTGATGGCGTCCTCCAGGTCGAATGCCTTGCAGCTCAATAGCACGACGTCGAATGTCTCGTTCAATTTGTCCGCCTGCACCGTCGGCGGATTCTTCAATGTCACATCGCCGTTCGGGCTCTTGATCACGAGGCCTGCGGCGGCGAGTTCGGATGCGCGCTTGGGGCGGACCAGGAATGTGACGTCACGGCCGGCCTGCAGCAGCCGCCCACCGAAATATCCGCCGATCGCACCGGCGCCGACGACGAGAACGCGCATGGGATGATTCCTTGTTGTTGCTTGAGAGGTGGACGGGTGAACGGACTGTCAAATAGGGAGGCGACCCTCCTGCCCTTCGGTTTTTCTCCTTGGCCCCTATTGTGGCGCGATCCGCGCGGCCCGTCTACTATATGATGATCATCATCATATAGGGATGATCTCCCTTCCCGGTCAAATCAGACGCTCGACCGTCTGCTTCCGCCAGACCAGCATGTAATAGCCCATCTGCAGCAGGAACATGGTGCAGAAGGTGATCGGATAGGCGGCCCACACCCCCTCGATGCCGATCAGCCGGCTGAGGATGATGGCGGACGGGATCTCGACCAGCGCGATCGCGAGGGCGGAGATCAACAGCGGCATCCAGACCGTGCCGCCGGCACGCATCGCCCCCGAAAACACCGTCGACATCCCGAACAGGACCGAGCTCCACAGCACGATATGCAGCAGTCCCTGCGCGAGCTCGAGCACGGCGGGGTCGGTGATGAAAAAGCCCATCAGCGTGCGGGAGAACAGATAGCCGAGCACGGCCAGTCCGCCGGTCAGGACCAGATTCATCTTCAACCCGGTGCCGACGATCGCGCCGATCTGGCTGGCCTCGCCACGGCCGATCGCTTGCGCGCCGAAGATCGAGACCGCGATCGCGATCGACAGCGCGGGAAACTGCACGTAGCTCAAGACCTGGTTGACGGCGCCATAGGCCGCCGTGGCATTGGAGCCGAAACCGTTGACGAGGCCGAGCAGCACCAGCTCGGCAAGCGACATCACGACCATGCCGAGCGCTGCGGGAATGCCGAGCCGCAACACGGTTCGCAGCAACCTGCCGTCCGGCCGCATCGCGCGCAGGAACGCGCCATCGAAAGCCAGCGCATGGCGTCGTCGCCACAGATAGAGGTTGAGCCACACCAGTGTCAGCAGGCTCGATACCGCCGAGGCCCAGGCCGCGCTGGCGACGCCGAGATGCGGCAGGCCAAGCCAGCCGCGGATCAGCGCCGGCGTCACCACGAGGCCGATGACGGTCGAAATCGCGAGCGCGAACAGCGGCGTGAGCGTGTCGCCGACACCACGCAGCATCGAACTGGCCAGGATGAAGGCGAAGGTGAGCGGCATCGTGACCATCATGGTCTGCGCGTAGGAGGTGGCGGCATCGAGAATGTCGGATGGTGTGGCGAGCGCGACCAGGAGTTCGCGCGTGAACAGCAATCCGAACAGCGCGATTCCACTCGCCAGCAGCAGCGCGACCGTCAGCGTCGTGCCGGCCACCGCCTTGACCTTGTCGACTTGGCCGGCGCCGAAGGCTTGGCCGACCAGCACGGTCGCGCCCGAGCTCAAGCCCATCACGAAAGCGATCAGGAAGAACATCACCGGGAAGAACACCGAGACCGCTGCGAGTGCCTCGACTCCGATCATCTGTCCCAGATAGATGTTGTTGATGGTGCCGAACAGCGCCTGCAGGATGTTGCTCAGCATCATCGGCAGCAGGAAGGCGAGGAAGGTCCTCCAGAGCGGCGGCTTGGACATGGAAAGGGTACCTGTTGAAATGTGATAGGTCGTTGATTGAATCAGTCGTGCCGCGAGTTCACCTCCCCCGCTTGCGGGGGAGGTCGGATCGTTAGATGCGATCCGGGTGAGGGCTCTCACCACCTGAAGAATCCCGCCGCGGAGACACCCTCACCCCAACCCTCTCCCGCAAGCGGGAGAGGGGGTGCAGCTCCGTTGTGGCTTAGTTCCACGCGCTAATCCGCGCGGTCGCTGTAGGCGAGCTTGACGACGTGGTCGCGAATGTCCGGCGGCCAGTCGGCGATCTCGCTGATAAAGCGGCGGCGGTCGTCCGCGAACAGGGCGCGCGAGGCCTCCTCGAATTTCGGCAGGTTGCCAGCCATCGCCGACATGAAATGATAGGCGGCATCGCGCGCGGCGCGCTGACGGTCGCGGTCGCCGCTGCTGCGCCGGGCTTCGTCGACGAGCTTGCGGAGCGCGACCGAGGCGCCGCCGGGCTGCGCGTTGAGCCATTCCCAATGGCGCGGCAACAGCGTCACCTCGCGCGCGACCACGCCGAGTTTCGGCCGGCCGCGGCCACGCGGCTCGCTCGGCGCCAGCTCCGGCGCTTCACCTGGCGGAGCCGATGTTGGCAGCCGTGCCAGGATCTCGTCATCGCTGCCGCGAAGGTCCAGATCGAGGGCGCGTCCGGTCCCGTCGCAGAAGATCGCAATCGGCTCGGCGCTCTGGCCGGCCCGTTTGATCGCCAGCGCCACTTCCGGCAGGGGCCCGGCGGCGAGGCGCCGCTGGCCTTCGAAGGCCGTAAAGGTCTGATTCATCTGAGACATCTGGTTAATCTGTGTTCAGCAATTTATGCCCGGGTATAATTCAGGTGTCAATATCACCCGGGTAAATAATTTGGCCGCTCGGCCAATCGCGAATCTGGCGATTGCCTGATACGGAACGCCCGGTAAGTTTTTCGAATTCCGGGGGACGCCGTGCTGACCGTTCATCACCTCAACAATTCGCGCTCGCAACGGGTGCTGTGGCTGCTCGAAGAGCTCGGCGTGCCCTATGAGATCGTGCGCTATCAGCGCCAGCCGGACATGCGCGCGTCGAAGGAGCTTCTGGTCGTCCATCCGCTCGGCAAGTCGCCGGTCATCACCGACAAGGGCAACACGATCGCGGAATCGGGCGCGATCGTCGAATACATCCTCGGCGCCTATGGCCAGGGACGCCTGATCCCGGCGGCCGAGACGCCGGAACGGCTGCGTTACACCTATTGGCTGCATTATGCCGAAGGCTCGGCGATGCCGCCGCTGCTGTTGAAACTGCTGTTCACGACAATGCCGAAACGCGCGCCCTCCTTGCTGCGCCCGCTCGTGCGCAAGGTCTCCAACCAGGTGCTGACGGCGCTGGTCAATCCGCAGCTCAAGCAGCACATGGCGTTCTGGGAGGCGGAGCTCGGCAAGAGCGAGTGGTTCGCAGGCAATGAGTTCAGCGCCGCCGACATCCAGATGAGCTTTCCGCTGGAAGCAGCTTCCGCGCGCGCCGGGCTGGAGGAGGGGCACCGGAAGTGCATGGCCTTCCTCGAACGCATTCACGCGCGCCCGGCCTACGCCCGCGCGCTGGAGAAGGGCGGGCCGTATCAGGTCGGACGGTAGATGTGGCTCACCTCTCCCCGCTCTTGCGGGGAGAGGTCGGTGCGCAGCGCCGGGTGAGGGGACTGACCGCACACTCCTGTCCATCGAATTCGCGGAGGCAGCCCCTCACCCCGCAAGAGCGGGACGAGGGAGTCTCACTGCCCCACCGCCGCGATCACCTCTTTCACCAGCCGCGCCAATCCGCGCATGTCGCCGGTCCGATCAACGCTGTTGCCGAGGCGGACAACGACGAGGCGCTGCGTCGGCATGATGACGATGCGCTGGCCGAGATCACCAGAGGCAAAGAAGGCGTCGCGCGGAATGCCGAGCGCGACGCGGGCCTTGGCATTCCGGTGTTCGCCGCGGTTGGTCCAGAAGCCCGCGCCATAGTCGGTCTTCAGGGTTGGGGCGGCGGAAAAGTCCACCCAGTCCTCGTGCAACAACCGCTTGCCGCCGACCACGCCGTCATTGAGATAGAGCAGCCCGAAACGGGCCCAGTCCCGGGCGCTCGCCAGCATGTAGGCGGTGCCCTGCAGCGTGCCGCTGCCGTCGAACTCCAACGTAACGCTGCGCATGCCGAGCGGGTTGAACAATTCGCGCCAGGCAAAGGCGAGCGTCTGTTCGGGCCCGCCGACGGCATCGCGGATGATCCGCGCCAGGAGTTGCGTCGAGGGGCTCGAATAATGCCAGCGAGTGCCGGGCGGCGCCATCAGCGGTGCCTTCACTGCAAAGCCCGCCATGTCGTCACGCAGGTAGACCATCTGGCTCGAGGGATCGAAGCCCGAATTGGTCTCGTCCAGCGCCAGCCCTGAGGTCATGCGCATGAGGTGCTCGACCTCGATCTCGCGACGCGGATCATTCCTGCCGCGCCATTCCGGAATCGGCGCCGGCATCGACGGCGTGACCACGCCTTGTTGCGTCAGGATTCCGATCAGCGCATTGATCACCGACTTGGTCAGGGAAAAACCAAGCAGCGGTGTGTCGACACTGATGCCCTCGGCATAGCGCTCGGCGATCACCTTGCCGTTATGGACGACCACCACCGCCTTGGTGCGCCGGAGTGGCGGTTCCGACGGCTCCTCGAAGGCATGATCGAGTGCCGCTTCTAGCGCTGGGTCCGAAGGCTCGACAGGTTCAGGGCCCCCGATCTCCTCAAGCAGCGGCGGCGCTTTTGCCACCTTCAGCGCGTCGATATCGCTCTTGAGCACATAAGGCGCTTTTCTACCGTGCAGCAGCACGCAACCGAGTCCGTCGTGAAAGGCGGCGCGGCTTGTCAGCCATCCCACAACCGACGCATCGACGGTCTTGCCGGTGCGGTCGAGCGCAAAGCGTAGCAGCGGACGCAGTCTGCGGATGCCGGCCCGATCGATCGTTTCCGAAAACACCGTCTCCGGATCGAGGCCAGAGACGAACACTTTGGAACACACATTGTGTGCGACCACGCCCGTCGCGACACGAACGGCCCGATCGGGACGGAAGTAGGCGGCAACCGCCACCGCGGCGGCGAACGCGATTGCTGCCGCGATCCATTTCTGCCAGCCCACAAATTCCTCCGCGCTGAAGCTGAGTGGTACTCTACCTCGCCCCGCTTACGGGGAGAGGTCGGAATTCAAGCGGAGCTTGAATTCCGGGTGAGGGGACTCTCCGCGAGTCCACCTATCACCGTGCGCGCGGAGACAGCCCCTCACACCGCCCCTCTCCCCGTGAAGGACGGGGAGAGGGAGAGGGCCCGCGATCGTGTCGTTGAGTCTTACCGCGACTTCTGCGCTTCGCCAACGGAGGGCAGCGGCTGAACGGTGACGCCGGGCGGCGGCACGTCGTCGTCGGGCACGAAGAAGTCGGACATCAGCGGCCGCGACGGATCGACGCGGTAGCGCTCGAAATCGCGCACGCCGCTGTCATAGAGCACCTTGTCGTCAATGCAGAACTGCCCGGTGAATTCGCGTGCCGGTTTGGTCAGGATGACATGCGCGGCATCGCCCATGATCTCGGGCGTGCGGCTGGCGCGCATCATGGCGTCGCCGCCGAGGAGATTGCCGACCGCGGCGGTCGCGATCGTCGTACGCGGCCATAGCGCGTTGACGGCGACACCAGCCGATCGCAATTCGCCCGACAGCCCCAGCACGCACATGCTCATGCCGTATTTCGCCATCGTGTAGGCGGTCGAGTTCTCGAACCACTTTGTCTTCATATCGAGCGGCGGCGACAGCATCAAAATGTGCGGGTTCGCCGCTTTCTTCAAATGTGGGATGCAGTATTTCGACACCATGAAGGTGCCGCGCGTGTTAATGCCCATCATCAGGTCGAACCGCTTCATGTCGGTGGCCTGCGAGGTGGTCAGGCCGATCGCGCTGGCATTGTTGACGCAGATGTCGATGCCGCCGAATTCCCCGACCGTCTTGTCGATCGCCGTGATCACCTGCGCCTCGTCCCTGATATCGCAGATAACAGGCAGCGCCTTGCCGCCGGCGGCGCGGATCTCGTCTGCGGCGGTATAGATCGTGCCCTTGAGTTTCGGATGCGGCTCGGTGGTCTTGGCGGCGATCGCGATATTGGCGCCATCGCGTGCCGCCCGTAGCGCCATCGCGAGCCCGATGCCGCGGCTCGCGCCGGTGATGAACAGTGTCTTGCCCTTGAGCGACGTCATCCGAACCCTCCCGTGTTATTTATCCCTCAGCATGCAACACCCGTCCGCGCGTCTCCGGCAGCGCGTAGGCGGCCAGGAAGAATACAGCGTAAGCGGCGACCGCGAAAATCGCGATCGCGTTGGCGAGCGAGGTCGTGGTCGAGAGCGCGCCGACGAGAAACGGGAACAGCGCGCCAATGCCGCGGCCAAAATTATAGCAGAAGCCCTGTCCGGAGCCGCGCAGCCGCGTCGGATAGAGCTCGGTCAGGAACGCGCCCATGCCGGAGAAATAGCCTGACGCGAAGAAGCCGAGCGGAAAGCCCAGCACCCACAGCAATTCGTTGCTGATCTCCACTTGCGTATAGACCAGCACGACGGCGATGGCGCCGAGCGAGAAGGTCAGGAACAGGTTCCGACGCCCGATACGATCGGCGAGCCAGGCGCCGACAAGATAGCCGATGAACGAGCCGATGATCAGCGCGGCGAGATAACCGGTCGAGGTGACCACCGAAAGGTGCCGCTCGGTGGTGAGGAAGCGCGGTACCCAGAAGGTGATGGCGTAGTAGCCGCCCTGGCAGCCGGTCGCCGCCAACGACGCCAGGATGGTCGTCTTCAGGATCGGTCCGTGGAAGATCTCCCACAGCGACGGCCGGTCGCCCGCGGCCTGCTGCTTTTGGCGCGTGGCAGCGGCGATCTCGGGCTCGGTGACGTAGCGGCGCAGATAGAACACCAGGAGCGCCGGCAGCGCGCCGATCACGAACATCCAGCGCCATGCGATTTCCGCCGGCAGGATCGAGAACAGGATCGCCTGCGCGAGCACCGCAAGACCCCAGCCGACGGCCCAGCCCGATTGCACCGAGCCGACCGCGCGCCCGCGATATTGCGGCCGGATCGCTTCGCCCATCAGCACCGCGCCCGCCGCCCATTCGCCACCGAAGCCGAGGCCCAGAACTGCCCGCGCGATCAGGAGTTGATCGAAGTTCTGCGCGACCGCGCAGACCAGCGAGAAGAACGAGAACCAGAGAATGGTGAGCTGCAACGTCCTGACGCGGCCGATGCGGTCGGCGAGATAGCCGCCGAGCCAGCCGCCGATGGCCGACGAGAGCAGCGTCACCGTTCCCGCAAGGCCCGCGGTGCCGGGATCGACCTTCCACAGGGTGATGATGGTGCCGATCACCAGCGGATAGATCATGAAATCCATGCCGTCGAGCGCCCAGCCCGAGGCGCACGCCCAGAAGGTGCGCCGCTCCTGCAGGTTCATGTCGCGGTAGAAGGCGAGCAGGCTCGTGTCGTGGATTTCGGCGACTTCCACCGCCTTCGATGGCTCCGATATCGTCATGTTCGAGGTCTCCGCGAGTTTCTTCTTGATTGGCGCTATTGCATGCGGCCGGTTTGCGGGAAAGTTAAATTTATCGCGATGGTTCCGCAAAAAGATGTAGGGTCGGCGGCCTTCCCTTCTCGCCTTGTGGGAGAAGGTGGCGCGCATGCAATGCGCGACGGACGAGGGATTGTCTCCGCAGGCGGAGGCGTTGGTGGAGAGAGACCCCTCACCGAAGCGAATTCGTGGCTAGATCGGAACAGCCCTCTCCCACAAGGGGAGAGGGCACATCAACTGGAAGAGTCTTGGTGGTGGGCACGCCGCGCTTTGCCTACCCTACGCTTTAGCCAACCGCCTCCGTCAATACCCCGCCGCTTCGGCGCCGCGAGTGCGCGGATCCGGGGCGCCGAGCGGGCCGTTCGATGTCAGCAGGATCGAGTTGGCGGAGGAATAGCCGAGCGGCTCGACCAGCTTGTGGCCTTTGGCCCTGAGCTCGGCCAGCACGTCATCGGGAAATCCCTTCTCGATCCGCACTTCATCCGGCAGCCATTGATGATGCACGCGCGGAGCGGCGACGGCGGCGGCGATATCCATTTTATAGTCGATGACATCGACGATCACCTGCGTCACGGCCGAGATGATGCGGCTGCCACCGGGTGTTCCGGTCACCAGCACTGGCTTGCCGTTCCTCAGCACGATGGTCGGCGACATCGACGATAACGGCCGTTTTCCCGGACCGGGCAGATTGGCCTCGAAGCCGACCAGGCCGAATGCATTCGAGGCGCCGGGCGCGGCGGTGAAATCGTCGAGCTCATTGTTGAGCAGCACGCCGGTGCCCTCCGCGACGAGGCCGACGCCATAGGGAAAGTTCAGCGTATAGGTGTTGCTGACTGCATTGCCGCTGGCGTCGACCACGGAGTAATGGGTGGTGTTGGAGCCTTCGCGTTGCGGCGGCACTGCTGCCGCTTCGGCCCAGGGCGTGGCGCGGGCAAGGTCGATGGTGGCACGCTGCTTGGCGGCATAATCCTTGTCGAGCAAAGCGAGTGTCGGCGCGTTGATGAAAGCGGGATCGCCGAGATAGCGGGCGCGATCGGCATAGGCGCGCTTCATCGCTTCGATCATGACATGGAGCGAGGAGGCGGAGCCCTGCTTCATGTCGGACATCTGGAAACCTTCGAGGATGTTCAGTATCTCCAGCAGCACGATGCCACCAGAGGAAGGCAGCGGCATCGAGACGATGTCATATCCCCGATAGGTGCCGCGCACCGGCGTGCGGATCACGGGCTGATAGGATTTCAGATCGTCCAGCGCCATGATGCCGCCGGCATCGCTGATAGCCTTGACGAGTTTTTCCGCGACCGGCCCTTCGTAGAAGCCGCGCGGACCCTGTTCGGCGATTGCGGTGAGCGTGGCCGCAAGATCGCTCTGAATCAGCGTGTCGCCCTCATGCAGCGGCGAGCCATCGACGCGGGAGAACGTCCTGGCCGAGTTCGGCCAGCGCGACATGCGGCGATACATGTCCGGCAGCGTGTCCGCGATATCGTCAGCAACGGGAAGTCCGTCGCGCGCCAGATCGATCGCGGGTTTGACGATCTGCGCCAGCGTGAATTTCCCCGAGCCATATTTCTGAAGCGCCAGCGCGAGACCGGCAACGGTGCCGGGCACGCCGATGCCGAGCGCGGAATTGCGCGACTTGTCGGGATCGGGCTTGCCCTCGGCATTGAGGAAGATGTCGCGGGTGATGGCGCTGGGAGCGGTCTCGCGATAGTCGATCGCGACATCCTCGTTGCGGTCGGCAAGGTGGATCACCATGAAACCGCCGCCGCCGATATTACCGGCGCGCGGATAGGTCACCGCCATGGCAAAGCCGGTCGCGACTGCCGCATCGACGGCATTGCCGCCCTGGCGCATGATGTCGGCGCCGACGCGCGCTGCCAGCTTTTCCTGCGCCACCACCATGCCATGTTCGGCCGCAATGCCCCGCATGGTGTCGGCAGCCGGTGGCATGTAGAAGCGGCGCTGTTCCTGCGCGGCCGCCGGCATGATGGTGAAGACCACGAGCACGACAGTCGCGACAATCCTGCGCCAACCATTTGAGGAAGTTGTCATCAATATTTCGCCGCGGTTGGAGCCGAAGTGAAGCGCTCGCGTCGGGACCGCATGCTATATGGATTTGAAGCCGACAGGCAAAGCGCCTGTTCGTGATTGGGGCAGGACGATTTTCGCATGGACATGGCAATCAGCGAGGCAGGCAACGCGGAGTTGCCGAAGGGATATCCAGGCCGTGCCGCCGTCGTTAGCTGGATCT
The DNA here is from genome assembly GCF_055229415.2 of Bradyrhizobium sp. Leo114. NCBI lineage: Bacteria > Pseudomonadati > Pseudomonadota > Alphaproteobacteria > Hyphomicrobiales > Nitrobacteraceae > Bradyrhizobium > Bradyrhizobium sp. Leo114. Next base: position 176,457 of record NZ_JBUYEN020000008.1, read on the forward strand.
TTTTCGACTGGGCCGCGCAGCCTTATTTCACGCTGATCACGACCTTCGTCTTCGCGCCCTATTTTGCAGGTTTCGTCGCGCCCGATCCGGCGAGCGGACAGGCGATGTGGGGCTTTGCCACCGCTGCAGCGGGACTTGCGATCGCGCTGATGTCGCCGGTGCTCGGCGCTATTGCGGATGCGAGCGGCCGACGCAAGCCGTGGATCGCAGGCTTCGGCGCGCTGCTCGTGCTCGGTTCCTCCCTGATGTGGATCGGCCGGCCCGGCGATGCCAGTATCATCCCGCCGCTTCTGTTCGCCTATGCGCTCGCCTCTGTCGGCGCGGAATTCGCCACCGTCTTCAACAATGCGATGATGCCGACCTTGGTGCCGCCGAACCGGATCGGGCGGCTGTCAGGAACGGGCTGGGCTACCGGCTATGTCGGCGGCGTGCTTAGCCTGTTTTTGGTGCTCGGCTTCCTCGCGGCGAGCCCCGACAGCGGGCGCACGCTGTTCGGTTTCAAGCCGCTGTTCGGGCTCGATCCCGCCACGCATGCGGGCGATCGCATCACCGGGCCGTTGACGGGGCTGTGGTTCATCCTGTTCGTGACGCCGCTGTTTCTGTTCACACCGGACTATCCGGCGAAGCGGCCGGTGCGGCAGGCGCTGCGCGAAGGTCTGCGCGAACTGAGGCAAACGATCGGCGAATTGCCAAGGCGGAAATCGGTGGCGACGTTCCTGCTCGCCAACATGATCTATGCCGATGGGCTGGTGTCGCTGTTCGCCTTCGGCGGCATCTACGCTGCCGGGACCTTCGGCTGGCGCACGATCCAGATCGGTACGTTCGGCATCATCCTCGCAATCGCCGGCGTGTTCGGCGCCTGGCTAGGCGGCAAGCTCGACGATCTCCTGGGGCCGAAGCGCGTGATCGTGGGCAGCCTGGTCATCCTCTTGTTCTCGATCGCAGCTATTCTGCTGGTCGACAAGGATTCGATCCTGTTCGTGCCGGTTGCGCCGCCCGAACCGGGCGGTGCGCTGTTCGCTGGCGCGGCCGAGCGCGCCTATCTCGTGCTTGGCTGTCTGATCGGCGCCGCCGGCGGGCCGTTGCAGGCGGCTTCGCGCACGCTTCTCATCCAGCTCGCGCCGAGGGATCGAATCGCGCAATATTTCGGATTGTTCGCGCTGACGGGGAAGGTGACGTCGTTCATGGGCCCGCTCCTGATCGGCGCCATCACCGCAGCAACCGCGAGCCAGAAGGCCGGCATGGCGGTGCTGGTGCTGTTCTTCCTTGGGGGGCTGGCGCTGATATTGCGGGTGCGGGATTAACTCCCGTCGTCCCGGCCTTGAGCCGGGACGACGAAGTCGTCATTGCGAGCGTAAGCGAAGCAATCCATCGCGCCACTTGCGGAGACGTGGATTGCTTCGCTGCGCTCGCAATGACGGGTGAGGTTCGGCTCAAGGCCGGGACGACGGCGGGTAGCGCGGATGGTGCGGAGCGTGATCCCGGCTCAATGCCGGAAATGCCGCACGCCGGTGAACACCATGGCGATGCCGTGCTGGTCGGCGGCCTTGATGACTTCGTCGTCGCGCATGGAGCCGCCGGGCTGGATCACCGCGGTGGCGCCGGCCTCGATGCAGGCGAGCATGCCGTCGGCAAACGGGAAGAACGCATCCGAGGCGACGACCGAGCCCCTGGTCAACGGCTCGGCGAGCTTCAATTCGGCTGCGGCGTCCTGCGCCTTGCGCGCGGCGATGCGGGCCGAATCGACCCGGCTCATCTGGCCGGCGCCGATGCCGACGGTGGCGAGATCCTTGGCGTAGATGATGGTGTTCGACTTCACGTGCTTTGCAACGCGGAAGGCGAATTGGAGATCGCGCAGCTCGGCATCCGACGGCGCGCGCTTGGTCACGACTTTCAGCGCCATGTCGTCGACCACGGCATTGTCGCGGCTCTGCACCAATAGCCCGCCGGCGACGGTCTTGGCGGTGAGGCCGACGCTTCGCGGATCGGGCAGGCCGCCGGCGAGCAGAAGACGGAGATTCTTCTTCGCCGCGACGATCTTGATCGCTTCATCGGTCGCGTCAGGCGCGATGATGACTTCGGTGAAGATCTCGGTGATCGCGCGCGCGGCGTCCGCATCGAGCGTGCGGTTGACGGCGACGATGCCACCAAAAGCAGAAGTCGAATCGCAGGCGAGCGCCTTGCGATAGGCGCTGACGAGATCGGTGCCCTCGGCGACGCCGCAGGGATTGGCGTGCTTGACGATGACGCAGGCAGCGGTGCGCTTGGCGTCGAACTCGCCGATGCATTCATAGGCCGCATCGGTGTCGTTGATGTTGTTGTAGGACAGTTCCTTGCCCTGCACCTGCCGCGCGGTGGCGACGCCGGGGCGTTTCTCCGGCGTCGCGTAGAACGCGGCGCTCTGGTGCGGGTTCTCGCCATAGCGCAGCTTCTGGATCAGCTTGCCGCCGAAGGCGCGGAAATCCGGCGCCTCGGTGTTGAGCTCCTTCGCGAACCAGTTCGAGATCGCCGCGTCATAGGCCGCGGTGCGGGCATAGGCCTTGGCGGCGAGGCGGCGGCGAAGCGCGAGCGTGGTCGCGCCCTTGTTGGTCGCGAGCTCGTCGAGCACCGCCTGATAGTCCTGCGCTTCGACGATCACGGCGACGTCGTCATGATTCTTCGCCGCGGCGCGGATCATCGCGGGACCCCCGATGTCGATATTCTCGATGCACTCTTCGAAATCGGCGCCCTTCTCGACGGTGGCCTCGAACGGATAGAGATTGACGACGAGCAGGTCGATCGGCGCGATGCCGTGGGCCTGCATGGCCGCCGCATGCTCCTTGTTGTCGCGGATCGCGAGCAGGCCGCCATGCACCTTGGGATGCAAGGTCTTGACCCGGCCGTCCATCATCTCGGGGAAGCCGGTGAGGTCGGAAACGTCCTTCACCTTGAGGCCGGCGCCGGCAATCGCTTTCGCGGTGCCGCCGGTGGAGACGAGCTCGACGCCATGGACGGCGAGCGCGCGGGCGAACTCGATCAGGCCGGTCTTGTCGGAAACGGAAAGGAGGGCGCGGGTGACGCGGCGGGTCGTGTCAGTCATGGGCAAGATCCTCTGTTAGGGAGTACCTATGCCCAGGCGCGCGGCAGATAGATCCCGCGCTTCCCGATGGTGCTCCATCCAAGGTCGCCAGTCGCGCGAGCGAGTGCTCGTTAGCAGCTTTCGACGATCTTCACAACGGCCCAATAGGTCTGGACGGCGGGCGTCTAGAGCATCTTCGGTTCTGATTGAACCGAAGCTCTAGACTCTTGTTTTGACGCGTTTTCTTCACGCGAACCGGTATCCACTTCGCTCGAAAACGCTCTACAGCGGAAGTTCCGGCTCCCGTCGTGCATTGCGGCGTGCATTGGTGACCGACGCCGAAGTGCTCGAGCGGACGAAACTCCAGCGGATGGTGGAGACCTGCCTTGCATCCTGCCGGATCACGATCTGGGAGGTGCGGCGCGGGCCGTCATTGCCGGCGAGGAACACGCTGTCCTCGAGATCGACCTTGTCGTCGACCGCCTCGAAGGTCCAGACGTCGCGGTTCGGCAAGACCAGCATGACGCCGCGGGCATCCGAAAGCCGGCTCGCCTTCACCGACGGGTGCAGGTGAAACCGCAGGGCGTATTCGCTGTCGTGGCCCTTGATGCGGCCACCTGATGGCGGCGACACCGTGTCCTCGCCGTCGAGCCGCGAGCCGTCCTGCGCCGCCATCAGCACGCGGTGGTGGATGACGCCGAAGCGCGAGAGATAGCCGTCATGCGAGGTCGTCAGGACATCGCCATTGCCGGTTGCCTCGCGATAGCTCTCGACATTGCTCGGGCCGCTGGTGATCGGCGCGCCCTTGAGCAGGCGCTTCATCGCGGACATCTCGACGAACTGGCAGGATGAGGTGTCGTGATAGGTCAGTGTCGAATGCGCCGCCGTCGAGCGCGCGAACGGCCGCCAATTGTCGCGACCGGTGGCAGGCATGCCGCAATTGACGACGATCCGGCTCGGTCCGGATGAAAGCTCGAACGACAGACATCCGGCATGGGCATCCTGGCTGATGCTGGGCGGCGGCGGCGGGCCGGTGTCGATGATCACGGTCATGTTGCCGGCGTCGAGCCGCTGATAGCCGGTATGCGGCATGCTCGCCATCGGTGCGCCGTGGGCGTCGTCATAGGCCAAGAGTGTCGCGACGAGGTCGGACGGCGCGGTGCTCATGCCGTTGAACAGCGCGAAGCTGCCATCGCCATGGCGGAAGAAGCGCAGCATCGGCATCATGCGATCGATGGCGTTGAGCAGCGCCGGCGGCGGGGCGATGTTGCGAGCGGCGAAGGTCTGGCGCAGCGGCAGCATATCGCTGAGCAGTTCCACCAGCGCGCCGGGATTGCGCGAGATGTGGCCGCCATCGGGCAGGATCTGCCGTTGCAATTCGTCGGACAGACGTCGCGTCGCCGAGCGGACGTGGCGGGCCTGGTTGGCAAGGCAGAGCGAGGCGTAGCACAGCGCGATCAGGACCTGCAGCCGCGGCACGCCATCGGCGGCATCGACCATGCCGTAGCGCAAATGGCGGATCTCGCGTCCCAGCCCGCGCAGATATTTTCGGTAGAATTTGCCGTCGGTATCGCTGAGCACCAGCGGCGCCTGCGACAACAGCGAGATGACACGGCGCGCCCGCACGTCGGCGCGCCGCTCCAGCGGCCGCTTGCGCGACGCATTCGACATCCAGTCGTCGATCAGGGAACGCGCATTGGCCCGGGTCAGCGCGGTATCGGCGACGCGCAGATGGCGCAGCCAGCCGAAGCCGAGCAGGGCCGCCTCCCAATCCTCCGATGGCGGCTCGAGGTCGAAGATCGAACGGCCGTGGCAGGTCACGATCTTGCCGGCGAACACGAAGCGGCCGGCATAGATTTCCGCGGCGCGGGTGGCATCCGCCGTACGCAGGTCATGCGGGGCGATGATCAGGCGGTCGCTGCGGCCGGGCCACAATCGCGAGAGCGCGACGGTTCCGCCGCTGGCGCGCGCGGCCACGCTGCGCGCGAAGCGGCCAGCGATTAGCGTCGAGATGCGTCTGCGTTGGGCGACGGACACGCCTAACCTTTGAAGGGAGAAGGGATTCTGGCGAATCCTTTTAATCCGGAAACGCCGCCAAGACACCATCTTGAAACGGCGCGAATCAGGTGCAGCGCGATCCGCACAAGGGCGCACCGGTTTTCTTCGCGCCAACCGCAAACCATTGGCGCGAAGATCGGGCTCCGGCGATGGCGAAAATGCAATGAAATCAGGATTTAACCAGTCGCGCGGCGTAGAATCCGTCCAATCCGCCGAGCCTCGCATCGGCATGGGGCAGATGGCAGGGCAGTGTGCGCAAGTCGCCGTCGGCGGTCACGAGCTCGGAGAGGCCGGCGACCTCGCTTGGGGTGATCGGCGCGCGGCGCAGCCCTGATTCGCTGCCCAGGAGCGCCGCAATGGGTTGCTCGCCCTCCTCCGGCTCCAGCGAACAGGTGCAATAGACCAGTGTTCCGCCTGACTTGAGCAGCGTGACCGCCTTTTGCAGCAGCCGTTTCTGCAGGGCGGCCAGCGTCGCGATCTCGGCCTCCTGCCGCAGCCAGGCCACATCGGGGTGGCGGCGGATGGTGCCGGTCGAGGTGCAGGGCGCGTCGAGCAGGATGCCGTCGAAGCCATCACCACCGCCCGGCCACTCGACGGCGTCGGCGACGATGCATTCCGCCGAAAGCGAAAGTCGCGCAAGGTTGTCGCGCAGCCGTGCCATCCGCGCCGGCGAGCGATCGACGGCAGTCACCTGTGCGCCGGCATAGGCGAGCTGCGCCGTCTTGCCGCCGGGCGCGGCGCAGAGATCGGCGATTCGCTTGCCTTTGATGTCGCCGAACAGCCGCGCCGGAAGTGCCGCGGCGGCGTCCTGCACCCACCATTGCCCTTCCGGAAAGCCCGGCAGCATGGTCACCGAGCCGTGCAACAGCGTGCGCACGGTTCCCGTCGGCAGCATCTCGCCGTGCAGCCGGCTCGCCCATTGCGCGGGGTCGGATTTCACCGTGAGGTCGAGCGAGGGCTCATTGGCGATGGCAAGCGCCATTTCGCGCGCGGTGGCTTCGCCGTAATGGGCGGCCCAACGCGCAAACAACCAGTGCGGGAGATCCAGCGTCTGGGTCCTGACCTCGTCGACCAGCGCATGGCCCTCGCGGGCGCAGCGGCGCAGCACGGCATTGACGAGGCCTGCATATTTGGCGGCACGCCGGTCCGATTGCACGAGTCGCACCGACAGATCGACCGCGGCATGATCGGGTACGTCCATCCAGAGGATCTGCGCGGCGCCGATCAAAAGCGCGCTCTGCGCACGCGGCGCATCGGTCGGGATGCCGCGGTCGAGCAGGCGCGACAGCAGATGGCCGAGGGTTCCGAGCCGGCGCAGGATCGTCGACACCAATCGGCGCATCAGCGCGCGGTCGCGATCGGCAAGCGTCTTGAGGCCGGGATGGGCGCCAGTGCCATCGAGCTGGTCATCGAGCGTGCGATGCTTGTGCAGAACGCCGTCCAGAATGTCGGCTGCGATCCGTCGCGCCGCAAGGCCGGGCACTTCGATCGACGCTGCAAATCTTGAAGGGGGCATGGAGCGGAAATATCTCAGTCAGGGAAAGCGGATAGCGCCTCGGCTCATGCCATCATGGGGAAGAGACCACAGCTCTGGCATGCGAATAAGCCAAATCTAAGAATCGGTCTTCCGATTTCTTGATCGTGATGCCAAAGGTTTGTGGTCATCCGCGATATAAAAATCCGTTGCAGGAAAGTTGCAGGAAAATCGTAGCATGGCCGACAATGGATCACCGCCGGAACGCAAGCCGCTGACGCCAGCCGCGCAGCGCGCGCTTGCCGAAGCCGAAGCGCGACGGAAGGCCGCGGCGGCAAACGCAACGCCGATGCAGAAGGAGGTTCAGGGACCAAAGGGACCGGAACCGACACGCTACGGCGATTGGGAGAGCAAGGGCATCGCGTCGGATTTCTGACGCAGGCGTCTCTTCTCACCTCACCGGGCTCGATCTTGTTTGGGCATGATCTTCCTACGCAAACGCTTCGCGTTTGTCGCGAGGGAAAACCGGTTTCCACTTTTCCGGATCATGCTCTAGCGTGGGGCGATGCCTCCCGATGAGCGAATCAATCCATATCGGCGATCATTTCGCCGCGCTCCATTTGGCCGTCGGTTCTCGGCTGCTTTGCCATGGGTGTTCGTGATCGGTATTGCGCTCGGCACCATGCTTCCAATCCGGCAATGGGTGCCTTGGCAGCTTCCGCATTGGGGCAGTAGCCGCGTGCAGGATGCCGATGCGATCTGGCAGCGCGGCGGCACTCCAGATGTCCGCCGCACTGTCGACGTCATCAGGACGATCGACGGCGACACGTTCGAGGCGCGCGTGCATCTGGAGCAGGGACGCGATCTCATGACCCATGTCCGCTTGCGCGGCATCGATGCGCCGGAGTTGAAGGCATCATGCCAGGAAGAATTGGAAAGGGCCGAGGCTGCGACTGATGCCTTGCGCAATCTTCTCAGCCAGGGCGGCGTCGTGATCTACAATATCGGTCCCGACAAATATCCGGGGCGCGTCGTCGCCAACGTCGCGACCAGGCGTACGGACAACGTGTCGGCGGCATTGCTCGCGGCAGGCCATGCGCGCAGCTACAATGGCGGCCATCGCTTTGGCTGGTGCGCGAGGAGCCGACGCTTCTGGGAATGAAGAAAGCCGCGCGACAGCGCAGGTCTTGTTAATTCGCGTGCTTCGATCGGTTCAGTGCGTGACGACCACGGTGGCGCCGACGGGGACGCGGGAGTAGAGGTCGGTGATGTCATCGTTCAGCATGCGGATGCAACCATAGGAGACGAAGCCGCCGACCGAGCCCGGCACGTTGGTGCCATGGATCGCATATTCGCCGCCGGCGAGCGTCATCGCCGCAACGCCCATCGGATTGCGCGGCGAGCCGCCGGGAATCACGTCGGGCATGTGGGGCTTGTCGCGCTTGACTTCGGCGGGCGGCGACCAGGCCGGATAGCGGTATTTGCCGTCGATCTGCGTGGTGCCGGCCCACTGCTTGCCGGCCTTGCCGACGCCGACCGGATAACGCATGGCGTGACCGTAATCGAGAACCAGATAGAGGCGCCGCTCGCCGGTCCTCACCACGATCGTGCCCGGAGAATAATGGTCGTCGTGCATATCGACCATTTCCGGCCGCGCTTCGGCGGCTGTCGGCATCAATGCGCCCAGCGCAAATACGCCCAGCCCAAAGGTGGCAGCCATGGCCACCGCGATCCTCATCGACATGAAACTCTCCACATCCAGCCGCCCCTTCCGGGGCCTCAGATATCGCGCCGCCGGTCAGGCTCCGGCCTGCCGTTCGCACCCGGCATTCTTGACCGTGTGTGTTAACCGGCTGTTTTCTTATGTCGCGCGGGGGGCGGTTCGCGTCGGGCGGAAGAGCGGAAAAGTTGCAAATAAAGTAAATGACCCGCAAACAACACAACCTGCGGCGGCAAACGTGCCGCTCCCGCTGCGGACGCGTGACAATCGCGTGAGGATTGGAAGATGTCGATCGCGCCTACTTGCTCGATTTTTTCTTCTTGGTCGCGGGCGACTTCTCCGGCTTCGGCTCGGCGGCACCCGGTGCCTTCTTGCAAGGGCCGGTATAATCGACCGCGACCTTGACATGCCGCGCTTCGCACTCGTTCGGATAGGTCTTGCCGTTGCAACCGCAAACCGGCCGGTGAATCCGGATGCAAAAAGCCGGGGCTTTTTCGCAGGTGCCCTTGGCATCCGCGACCCCGCACTGTCCGGCCTCCTTGCGACAGAACAGTGCCGAGTTGCAGGTGATCTTCTCCGGCCCCCCGCAGGCATCGTCGAGATTCGCCGCGCGCAAGCTCGGCATGCCGACCACGAGACCGGCCGCGGCGATCAGCGCCGCGGCGGCAAGACGACCAAAGTGCAACCCCATGAACTCCCCCCTGCCGCGGTGTTAAACCGCGGCGCCCTTCTTGTTCTGCCGGTTCTTGACGAGATCATCAACCACCGCGGGATCGGCCAGCGTCGAGGTGTCGCCGAGGCTTGACGGTTCGTCCTCGGCGATCTTGCGCAGGATGCGGCGCATGATCTTGCCGGAGCGGGTCTTGGGCAGGCCCGGCGCGAACTGGATCAAGTCGGGCGAGGCGATCGGACCGATGTCCTTGCGCACCCAGGCAACCAGCTCCTTGCGCAACTCCTCGCTCGGCTCGGTGCCCGCCATCAGCGTGACATAGGCGTAGATGCCCTGGCCCTTGATGTCATGGGGATAGCCGACCACGGCGGCTTCCGACACCGCCGCATGCGCCACCAGCGAGCTCTCGACCTCGGCGGTGCCCATGCGGTGGCCGGAGACGTTGATGACGTCGTCGACGCGGCCGGTGATCCAGTAAAAGCCGTCGGCGTCGCGCCGGCAGCCGTCGCCGGTGAAATACTTGCCCTTGTAGGTCGAGAAATAGGTCTGCTCGAAACGGGCGTGGTCGCCATAGACGGTGCGCATCTGGCCGGGCCAGGAACGGATCAGGCACAGATTGCCGGTCGCCTCCCCCTCCAGCACCTTGCCCTCGGCATCGACGATCTCAGGCACCACGCCGAAGAATGGCCGCGTCGCCGAGCCCGGCTTGAGCTTGGTGGCGCCGGGCAGCGGGGTGATCAGGATGCCGCCGGTCTCGGTCTGCCACCAGGTGTCCACGATCGGGCAGCGGCTGTCGCCGACCACGCGGTAATACCATTCCCAGGCTTCCGGATTGATCGGCTCGCCGACCGAGCCGAGCAGCTTCAGGCTCTTGCGCGACGTCTTCTTGACGGGCTCGTCGCCACCCTGCATCAGCGCGCGGATCGCGGTCGGCGCGGTGTAGAAGATGTTGACCTTGTGCTTGTCGATGACGTTCCAGAAGCGGGAATTGTCGGGATAGTTCGGTACGCCCTCGAACATCAGCGTGGTCGCGCCGTTGGCGAGCGGACCGTAGAGGATGTATGTGTGGCCGGTGACCCAGCCGACGTCGGCGGTGCACCAGTAGATGTCGCCATCGTGATAGTCGAACACATATTGATGCGTCATCGACGCGAACACGAGATAGCCGCCGGAGGTGTGCAGCACACCCTTGGGCTGGCCGGTCGAGCCTGACGTATAGAGGATGAACAGCGGATCTTCCGCGTGCATCGGCTCGCACGGGCAGTCCGTCGTCACCATCTCGGCCGCCTCGTGGTACCAGAAGTCGCGGGTCGGATTCATGTCGACGGGAGCGCCGGTGTGCTTGACCACGACGACCCAGTCGACGCCCTCGGTCTTGGCCAGCGCCGCGTCCACATTGGCCTTCAGCGGCACCTTCCTGCCGCCGCGCAATCCCTCGTCGGCGGTGATGACGATCTTGGATTTGCAGTCGCTGATGCGCTGGGCGAGGCTGTCGGGCGAGAAGCCCGCGAACACCACCGAATGAATCGCGCCGATCCGCGCACAGGCCAGCATCGCATAGGCGGCCTCGGGGATCATCGGCAAATAGATGGTGACGCGGTCGCCCTTGCTGACGTTGCGGTTGCGCAAGATGTTGGCCATCCGGCAGACTTCGTCGTGCAGCTCGCGATAGGTGATGTGCTTCGACTTCGAGGGGTCGTCGCCCTCCCAGATGATCGCGGTCTGGTCGCCGCGGGTTTCGAGATGGCGGTCGATGCAGTTCCAGGCGACGTTGAGCACGCCGTCCTCGAACCATTTGATCGAGATGTTGCCGGGCGCGAAGGAGACGTTCTCGACCTTGGAGTACGGCTTGATCCAGCCGATGCGCTTGCCGTGCTCGGCCCAGAAGCCGTTGGGGTCGGAAACCGAGCGCGCATACATCTCCTGGTATTTGGCGTCGTCGATATAGGCGCGTTTGGCCCAATCGGCTGAGACGTCATAAATCTTCTCGGACATCACATTCCCTCCACTCGACATCCGGCCCGCGTGATCCCGGTGTTGCGGGCCATCTTCATGGTTACGGTGATTATGCGTCGCCGGACAATACCCGGACAAGCGCTGGTGTCTTGGACCTTGGTCGGCTTCTCGTGCCGGAGCCTTGCTTCCAGTTGGGGGGATTGATCAAAATCGCGTTTTGAGCGAGGTCAAAATCAACGTTATCGCGCGAATGGCGGCCATGAACGGTATTTAGGAACCGTTAATGACTGATTCGCGACTCGCAAAAGCCGGAGTAACCCCCTAAATGGCGTTCCCGAGGCCAACAGCCTCCGGAACCAAGCCATAAAAATCGGCATTACCGAAAACCAGTGGAGCCAAGGCGTCAACGGTCATGATGGATCAGCAGAATTTTGTGGCTACGCGGCCCGTTTCCGCCGATCCGACGCTGCCGCTGGCGAAAGCACTGGGCCAATGGCCGACCAAGCTGCCCACTCCCAAGCAGAAGATCACCGTCAAGGGCTCGGTGAAGGAACTGGCTGCGGAACTTGGCCTCAAGCTCGGCGACCAGGCTCTGCTCACCATCCGCCGTGTCAAGCGCGGCAAGAACTATTCATTTGTTCGCGCCAACGGTTCGCACATCCGCGACGCCCGGACCATCCGCCGCCTCCATGCGATGGCGGTACCGCCCGCCTATCGCGAGGTGCGCTACTCCCACGATCCGAGTTCGCATCTGCAGGCGATCGGCCGCGATGCCGCGGGACGGCTGCAATACCGCTATCACGCCGACTGGGAGAAGGTCCGCGAGCACCGCAAGGCGCATCGGCTGGCAAAGCTGGTGGGGGCGCTGCCGAAGATCCGGCGGAACGTCTCGAAATATCTGTCCGGCGATGAGCCGACGCGCGAATTTGCGCTGTCTGCGGTGATCGAATTGATTGCGCGCACGGCGATACGCCCCGGCAATGAATCCTATGCGCGGCTCAACGGCACCCGCGGCGCCACCACGCTCTTGAAGTCGAACGTCACGCTCGAGGACGACTGCGTGGTCCTGACCTTCAAGGCCAAGGGCGGCAAGGCCGTGCGCAAGGAATGCGACGCGGCCAAGCTGGTGCGCGCGATCGGCATCCTGCGGAGCGTGCCGGGCAAGCGCATGTTCCAGTATCGCGACAGGTCCGGCACCGTCCGTGCGGCGTCGACCACGGCGGTGAATGCGTTCCTGCGCGAGATCGCCGGTATCAAGATTTCGCTGAAGGATTTTCGCACGCTGATGGCCTCCGCCGTCGTGCTGGAATCGCTGTCGCGGATCACGCCGGCCTCGAGCGCCCGCGGCCGCAAGAAGCAGGTGCTGGAAGCGGTGCGCGCGGCGGCCGATGAACTCTCCAATACGCCCGCGATCTGCCGCAAGAGCTATGTCCACGACACCATCGTCACCGCCTTCGAGGACGGCATCCTGGAGCGTTTCGCCGCGACCATGAAAGGCTATCGAACGCAAGCCAAGCGCGAGCAGCTATTGGCGCAGGTGGTGACCGCAGCGGCGGTTTGACGACATTCGTCATGCGCGGGCTTGACCCGCGCATCCATCAAGAAAAAGTCTTTGAAAGATGGATTGCCGGGTCAAGCCCGGCAATGACGAGGCTTACAGCCCGCCCATCTTGCAGACGATCTTCCACTCGTCCGCGGTCACGGGCTGCACCGACAGGCGCGAATATTTGACCAGCGCCATATCGGCGAGCTTGTCCTCGGCCTTGATCGCTCCGATCGTCACCGGCGTCTTCAAGGGCTTGTCGGCCTTGATGTCGACGCAGACGAATTTGCCGGTCTTGTCGGTCGGGTCGGGATAGGCCTCCTTGATGATCTCGGCGATGCCGACGATCTCCTTGCCCTCGTTGGAGTGATAGAAGAAAGCCTTGTCGCCCTTCTTCATGTTCACGAGATTCTGGCGCGCGGTGAAGTTGCGCACGCCGGTCCAGGCCTCACCCTTGGCGCCCTTCGCCACCTGCTGGTCCCAGGACCAGGTCGACGGTTCGGATTTCACCAGCCAGTACGCCATCATCATCCCTCCGCCTTGAACGGCCGCGTCAACAGGCCCTCGATCGCAGCATCGATCGTCAATTGCCTGGTAAGGATCGCTGCGACCGCATTTGATACCGGCATCTCGATATTTTGCGAAGCCGCAAGCTCGATCAGCACCGGTGCAGTGAACATGCCTTCGGCAAGCTTGCCGGCTGGCGGCTCTTCCCCGCGGCCGAGCGCAATGCCAAGCGCGAAATTGCGCGACTGCGGGCTGGAGCAGGTCAGGATCAGGTCCCCGAGGCCGGACAGTCCCACCAAGGTTTCGGCGCGTGCGCCGCACGCACGTCCGAGCCGCGCCAGTTCGCTGAAGCCGCGCGTGGTCAGTGCGGCAAGCGCTGACGCGCCGAGCTCGCGGCCAGCCACGATGCCGGCCGCGATCGCCAGCACGTTCTTGGCGGCACCGCCGATCTCGACACCGCGCACATCGGTCGTGTGATAGGGCCGGAAGGTCGGCGACCCCAGCGCCTGCACCAGCGCGCTCGCCAGGGATTCATCTCTCGTCGCCAGCGTCACCGCTGTTGGAAGCCCGCGCGCGACATCGTCGGCGAAGCTTGGTCCCGACAATATCGCCGGCGTCGCATCGGGTGCGGCCTCCGCAATCACGTCGGTCATGAACTTGTGGGTGCCGCGCTCGATGCCCTTGGCGCAGGCGATGACGGGCGTCGCCTCTGCAAGTCGGGGCGCCAGATGCATGACAGCCGCACGCAAATGCTGCGCGGGGGTTACGACGAGGAGGAGATCGGTGCGGGCAGCCGCTGCAATGTCGGCGGTGACCTTGACGCTGGAGTCGAGAGGCACGCCGGGAAGTCTTGGATTGGTGCGCCTCGCCTGGATCTGCGCAGCGTGCGCCGCGTCGCGCGCATAGAGCACGACATCGCGACCGGCCCGCGCCGCGACGGCCGCGAGCGCCGTGCCCCACGCGCCCGCGCCGATCACTCCAACGGATTGATGCGCCGGCATCAGGCAGACTCATCTGAACTCCCTCTCCCCGCTCTTGCGGGGAGAGGGTTGGGGTGAGGGGCTGCTCTCCGCGAATCCGCAAAGTGAGGTGTGCGCGGAGGCTCCCCCTCACCCGGATTTGCGCTACGCGCAAATCCGACCTCTCCCCGCAAGCGGGGCGAGGTGGCACGGCGTCTGCGGCGTGATCCTTCAAACATCTCAGAATCCCGCGCGGGTGTTGGCGTAGCCCGCGGGCGCCTTGGCGTTGGCGTCGAGCAGCCAGCGCGCGCGCGGCGGCGCGTCCATTGTGTCGGTGAGGCCGAGCGCCATCCGCTCGGCGCCGGCCCAGGCGATCATCGCGCCATTGTCGGTGCAGAGTGCGGGCGGCGGAATGATCAGCGTCGTCTGCGCCTTGGCGGCGACATCCTGCAGCGCGCCGCGGATCGCGTGATTGGCGGCGACGCCGCCGGCCGCGACGAGCGCGCGGGGCGGACCGAATTGCTCCTGGAACAATCTCAAACCGACGCTCAACCGGTCCGCGGTCGATTCCAGCACCGCGGCCTGAAAACCGGCGCAGAGGTCGCTGACATCCTGCGGCTCCAGCGGCGCCAATCGGCTCGCCTCGTTGCGCACGGCGGTCTTCAGGCCCGACAGCGAGAAATTGGCGTCGGGACGGCCGAGCATTGGCCGCGGAAATGCAAAGCGCGTGGCGTCACCGCCCTCTGCCGCGCGTTCCACCTCCGGCCCGCCCGGATAGGGCAGCGACAGCATCTTTGCGATCTTGTCGAAGGCCTCGCCCATGGCGTCATCGACGGTGGTGCCGAGCCGCACATACTGGCCGACGCCGACCACGGCGACGATCTGGGTGTGGCCGCCGGAGGCCAGGAACAGGCAATAAGGAAACGCCAATGCACAGGTGAGCCGCGGCGTCAGCGCATGCGCTTCCAGATGGTTCACCGCGATCAGCGGCGTGTCGTGCACCATCGCGATCGCCTTTGCCGTGGTGAGGCCGACGATGACGCCGCCGATCAGGCCAGGACCCGCGGCAGCAGCGACGGCGGACAATTGCGCATAGCCGACATCAGCGTCTTTCATGGCGCGATCGATGATACCGTCGAGCAGGTCGACATGGGCGCGCGCGGCGATCTCCGGCACCACGCCGCCGAAGCGCGCATGCTCTTCTGTCTGCGAGCGCACGATGTTGGACAGAATCCGTCCGCTGCCGTCGCTCTGGCGCTCGACCACAGCGGCTGCGGTTTCATCGCAGGTGGTCTCTATACCCAACACCAGCATCGGCGTGTCGTTACCCAAGTTCGGTCCTTGTGCTATTTCGCGTGCTATCTTCCGTTCCGTCACTCGGTAGCATTGTGAGGTCACAGCGTGCAATCGTCGGTTCTGCCCCAAATGTCGCTCCCGAAAGCCTGAAGATGGCCGTTCTTGTCACGCGCCCGCAAGGAGATGGTGAGGCCACTGCCGATAGTCTGCGCAGCCTGGGTTTTGAGGTATTGCTCGCACCGGTGCTGCGGTTCGAGGTGCTGCCGTTCCAGGAAGACGATGCCGCGGACTATGACGCTGTCATCGTCACCAGCGCCAACGCGCTGCGCGCCGCTGCGCCCCAGCTCGCCGGCCATGCGCTGCTTCGCCTGCCGCTGTTTGCGGTCGGCGAGCATACCGCTGCCGCGGCCCGCGAGGCTGGATTTGGCGAAGTGGCAAGCGCCGACGGCGATGCCACCGCACTCTACGAGCTCGTGCGGGCGCACAGGAAAGCGAAGAAACTGAAAAAGGCGGCAACCTTGCTTTATCTCGCGGGTGCCGATCTTTCGCGCGATCTCGCCGGCGAGCTGGGCGATGCCGGCTTTACGGTCATAACCCGCACGACATACCGGATGAGCCCGGTGGCGGGACTGCCGCGTCCGGTGTGTGACGCTTTCATGGCTGGTGGTATCGAGGCCGTGCTGCATTATTCCCGCCGCAGCGCGCGGGCGTTTCTCGATGCGGCGCGGGCCGAAGGCCTCGAAATATCGGCCCTGGCGCTGCCGCATTGCTGCATTTCGCCTGCTGTTGCCGCCGTCCTGCGCGAGGCCGGAGCCACCCAGGTCGTCACCGCCGCCTCGCCGGACGAAAATGCCCTGTTCGAAGCCCTGACGCGTGCTTTGCGGCCCTGATTGGCTTAAGAGAACGGTCCGATTCTGGTAAGTCTTATTCTGGTAAAGTCTTGTTCTGGTAAAGTCTTGGCTTTCCCGGTTTCGGCGTATCAACAGTCAAGGGAACCGCTGCATGGTCGATGAGAGGCCTGAAGACACCGAATCGGCGGCGGATTCCTCCGCCCGGTCGCGGCGCGCGCCGCCAACCATCGATCTCAAGGCGACCGAGGTGTCGAGCGAACCGCCCAAGACGGATTCCGTGAACATGGATAGCGCTCAGGCGGATAGCGAAAATGTGAGCGGTGAAGCGGCCGCCGCCGAGGCGGCGCCGCAACCCGAGCCTGCGATGGAGACGGCTGCAGCCGCGCCGGATCCGGAACCCTCCTCCGCCGAACCTCCGCCTCGGCCGATCTCGCCCTGGGTGATTGCGCCTGTTTCGGGCGCTGTCGCTGCCGCGCTGGTGATCGGCGTCGGCTGGTTGCTCGGCTGGCCCGCGGTACAACCGGCGCAGCCGCCTGTGCCGCAGCTTAGCGCCGGCGCTATCGACGAGCTTACGGGGCGCGTCGCAGGCGTCGAAGCGAAGATCGGCAGGCAGGCTTCAAGCGATCAGGCGCTGGCCGCGCGGATCGACGGGCTGGAGAAATCCGCGAATGCGCTGCGCGGCGAACTTGCGGCATCACGCGCGCAATCGGACAAGCTGGCCACGGCGATCGATCAGGTGAAATCGATGCCACGCGATGGGTCCGCCTCCACGCCGGATCTGTCAGCAGTCAACGATCGGATTTCAAGAATCGAGAGCGCGGTACGGAAGCAAACGGCTGAGCTCGCCCAGCAAGGCAACAAGATCGCGGAAGTGGGCGCAGCCGATGCAAAGCTCGCTGACGATCTGCCGCTGCGCCGCGTGGTTGCCGCATCGCTGCTCGATGTCGCGGTCCGCCACGGCGATGCCTATGCAGCGCCGCTCGAGGCCGCCAGGCAGTTTGCGGAAAATCCTGACGTGCTCAAGCCGCTCGATACGTTCGCAGCCAGCGGCGTGCCGAGCGCCGGCGCGCTCTGCCGCGAGCTGCTCGAGATCGTGCCAAGGCTTGCGCCGCCCCCGCCGTCGGCCGCGGCCACCACCGGCACCGGCATCGTCGATCGCCTGCAGGCCGGCGCGGCCAAGCTCGTGCGCATCGAGCGCACCGATGCGACGGGTACCGATCGCGGCAGCGTGGTTGCGCGCATCACCCAGGCCGCACTGCGCAACGATCTCGGCGAGGCGCAGCGCGAACTGAAGACGCTGGCGCCCGCCGATCGCACGGCGGCGCAAGCGTGGCTCGAAAAAGTCGAAGCGCGCGCCGCAGCGCTGGCGGCCTCGCGAACATTTGCCGACAACGCCATGGCTGGGCTCGCGAAGGCCGGACAGTAGGTTCTCCATGATCCGGATCATTCTGTTTCTCGTATTGATCGCGCTTGCCGCGGCCGGCGCGGCCTGGGTCGCCGACCAGCCCGGCGATGTCGTGCTGTCCTGGGGCGGCGGGCGCGCGGTGACCACGCTGCCCGTGTTCGCGCTGGGGCTCGGCATCGTCGCGGTCGTGGCCGTCATCGTCTGGTCGGTCCTGTCCTGGCTGTGGCGGGTGCCGGCCCGCATCCGGCGCGGCCGGCGCGAGCGCCGTCATGCCCGTGGCCGTCATGCGATCACTCAAGGGCTGCTCGCGATCGGCCATGGCGATTCGACGGCGGCGCGGCACCATGCGGAAACCGCGCGGCGTCACGCCGGCAGCGATCCGTTGACGCTTCTCCTCCATGCGCAATCGGCGCAGCTCGATGGCGATCGCGAGGGGGCGCAGCGCGCATTCCGCGCAATGGCCGAGCGCGAGGATACGCGGCTGCTCGGCTTGCGCGGCCTGTTCATCGAGGCGCAGCGTTCGGACGATGCGGTCGCCGCCGTCATGATCGCGGAAGAGGCGCTGAAGGTTTCGCCGTCCTCGCCATGGGCCTCGCAGGCCGTGCTCGGCTTCTGCTGCGCCAAGGGCGACTGGGCCGGCGCGCTTTCGATCCTCGACAACAACCAGAGCTCCGGCCTCATCGACAAGGCGACCTATCGGCGGCAGCGCGGCGTGCTGCTCACCGCACGCGCGCTGGAGTTCGAGACCGTCGACCGCGATTTGTCGCGCGAGAGCGTGATGGAGGCGATCAAGCTCGCGCCGACGCTGATCCCGGCCGCGGCGCTTGCCGCCAAATATGAGAGCGAGGCGCATCAGGTTCGGCGCGCGATGAAGATCGTCGAGACCGCGTGGCTGTCGCAGCCGCATCCCGAGCTCGCCGATGCCTATGCGCATGTGAAGCTCGGGGACTCCGCGCGG
Source organism: Bradyrhizobium sp. Leo114 (assembly GCF_055229415.2). NCBI lineage: Bacteria > Pseudomonadati > Pseudomonadota > Alphaproteobacteria > Hyphomicrobiales > Nitrobacteraceae > Bradyrhizobium > Bradyrhizobium sp. Leo114. The sequence goes on from NZ_JBUYEN020000008.1 coordinate 194,912, forward strand.
CAGCGGCTGGTGCGGGTCGAGACGCTGGCGGCGAAGACGCCTGATAATATCGAGGGCGCGCTCGCGATCGCGCGCGCGGCGATCGACGCCGCCGAATTCGCCAAGGCACGCGAGGCGCTGACGCCGTTCATCGCCGCACCGACCCAGCGCGTGGCGCTGTTGATGGCCGAGATCGAGCGCACCGAGCATGGCGACAGCGGCCGGGCCCGCGCCTGGACCTTGCGCGCGGTGCGCGCGCTGCACGATCCAGCCTGGACCGCGGACGGCTATGTCAGCGACCGCTGGCGGCCGGTCTCGCCGGTCACCGGCCGGCTCGATGCCTTCCAGTGGAAGGCCCCGGTCGCCGCGCTCCCGTCCGACAAGGGCCCGGCGATCGAATCCTCGCCGTTCGAGGAAGCGATGCTGGCCTCGAAGCGGATCGAGCTGCCGAAGGAAGCCCCGCCCGCGAAACCGCTCGAGCGAGTGGCCGAAAAGCCGGTCGACATCATAAAACCGGTTGAAGCAGCGCCGCCCGCCCCACAGGACAACACGCCGCCGGCCGCATCCCCGGCCCCGGTGGAACCAGCGCCCGCCGCCCCGTCGGTGACGGCATCCGCCCCGCCAGCTCCACAGCCGGCTCCAGCCGAAGCGGTCGCGCCATTGTTCCGCGACCGCCAGGACATCCCCAAAACGCCGCCGGCGCCGATTCCGGCCGTGATTCCCATCGTCCGCGCCCCCGACGACCCCGGGATCGAGGAAGACGGCACCCGCGACGAATTTTCCGAGCAGATCGGGCCGCCAAAGGCCCAGGCCGGCGGCTGGCGCGGATTTCTGTCCCGCTGGGGGAGCTGAGACGCGGTCAAATGGCCGCGTCAATCTTGCCAATCGGGGCTACGCCCGATATCAGTGCGCACGCTTTCCGGCTAAGTTGCCGAACGGTTCGCCGCAATAGCTCAGTTGGTAGAGCACGTCATTCGTAATGACGGGGTCGGGGGTTCGAGTCCCTCTTGCGGCACCATCGCTCAAAAGTGATTCCTGCGACGAACTCAGCGGTAAGCGTCTGGCGCGCGCGAGCCCTTTCGAACTTAAGCCGTCCCCAAAAACGTGGATGGCCGGGACGAGCCCGGCCATGACGACGATACGCTATTCGATCGGCTACTGCTGCGACACCGTCTGCACCACGCTTGAGAGCGGACGCGCGCTCACGGCCGGGACCTTCATGTCCTTGACCATGAGGGCGTCGTATTCGGGCAGGGTTTCCAGCTGCTCCTTCGCCTTCATCTGGACCACCTTGTAGCCGCCGGCCTTCAGGCGACGCAGCAGCGTCGGCAGGGCTTGCGCGGTGTGCTTCTGCAGGTCGTGCATCAGGATGATGCCTTTGCCCTGCTTGTCCAGCTTGGTCATGACGGTCTGGATCACCTGGTCAGGCGAGCTGGACTTGAAGTCCAGGGAATCGACGTCGACGGAGAACATCGCGATGTTCCGGGAGCCGAGATAGCCGAGCGTCGCCTGGGTATGGGCGAGCGCGGGGAAGCGGAAGAACGGCGAGGGCGCGGCCCCGAGCGCCATCTTCACGGCGCTGAATCCCTTCTCGATCTCATCCTTGGCCTGCTGCTCAGTCAGCTTCTTGCTGTCGAGATGCGCGTGTGACCAGGTGTGCGAGCCGATGGTGTGGCCGGCGGCGGCGACCTGTTTCAGGATCTCCGGGTGATAGGTGGTATGCAGGCCGATCGGGAAGAACAGCCCCTTGGTGCATTCGTCCGCGAGCGCCTTCAGCACCGCCGGCGTGGTCGGCCACGGGCCGTCGTCGAAGGTCAGCACGACCTCCTTGTCGGTCAGGAAGTCGAACTGCTTGTACTGCAGGAAGCCGAAGCCCGGGCCGCCGGTGGTGTCGATGACGACCGTGCGGCTGACGCCGAGCGCATCGGGATTGGTGCAGGTCGATTTCGCCTGCATCGGGGCCGGCGCGGGAGCAGGGGCGGGCGCCGGCGCGGCAGCCGCCTGTTTCGACACCGTGGCGGTGGTCTCGACATCGTCCTTGGCGGCCGATTTCGCGGCGGCTGGCGGCAGCGAATCCGCCGGCCGGGCGGCGACGGTTTGCGGCGGCGCCGCATCGGCCCGCGGCGCGGCAGTCCAGAACCACACTCCGGCGATCACGACCGCCGCAACAACAACGGCCAGCATCAGGCCTATCGGATTACGCATCGCTACTCTCTTGGGAAACTCGGGGCTCGCTCGTAACGATCCATTAGTGCCAACGAGGTCTTAACGCGATCCCAACGCGCTTGCCTTTGCCGAAGAAAATTAGGCCGTTGTTCTGCGTGATGGTCATCACAGACGCTTGCGGCGATGCAGCACAGCGTCTTTGCAGGCTCGTCCGTTCGGCCGGAACCGAGTCGCGGGTGCCGTCGTTTGAACCTTTCTTCGAGGTGCGTGAACAATATAGCACCCCGTTGTCCTGCCTATTGCCAATATGAAGGCTGGAGAAATGACCAGATTGCTGTTCGTCATTCCGCTGCTTCTGGTGGCGTCCGCGGCCTCGGCGCAGCAGCAGCAGGGGCGGGAAGCTTGCACACGCGACGCGTCGCGGTTCTGCCGGGCGTATCTCGACAAGGGCGATGATGCTGTGCTGGCCTGCCTGAAAGAGCACCGCGGTCGCCTCACCAGGGCCTGCCAGCAGACGCTGACCGCGCACGGGCAGTAACGGCTCCTGTCATTCCGGGGTTCGCGTCTTCGACGCGCCCCGAAATGACGGCAAGGGGTCAGGTGCTGCTGCCGGCCGCCGTCGCGACGACGGGCAATACTTCGGTGGCTCCGGGGTCGGGCGTCTCGTCCTTCCAGCGCACCGAGCCGAACGGGCGCTCCAGCATGCGGCGCACCCGGATCGGTTCGGGACCGAGATGGAAGGCGATCGCCTTCAGATGCAATTCGCGCTCGGACTGGGTGGCGCGGTTGCGCTGGCGCAGGTAATCGAGCCAGGTCGGGCAGTGATAGCGCTCGGTCCACAATTCGGGATCGGCGATGTCGCGCGCGATCGACCAGCCATAGGCGCCGTTGCGCTGCCGGCTGAGCTGCACCTCCAGCATCACGTTGTGGAAGGCGCGCGCGCTCTCTTGTGCGACGCGGTACTCGATCTCGACCACCAGCGGCCCGCTGCGCGGCGTGAGCGGCATGCGGACCTCGGGATCCGCGAGCATCTCGGTGGCGTCCTCATTGCGGGCGCCGACCGGTGGCATCCTGAGCCATAGTCCCAGCAGTGGCGACAGCAGCATCAAGGCGGCGGAGACCAGGAGCGCGAGCTCGACGCCGGCGGCATCGGTGAGCCGGCCCCAGCCCCAGCTACCGATCGCGATTCCACCGGCGATCGCGGCCTGAAACGCCGCCAGCGAGCGGCCGGCGACCCAGCGCGGCGCCGAGAGCTGCACGCCGATATTGAACAGCGCGATCGCCATCATCCAGACCGCGCCGGCCAGCACCAGCGCCGCGGCGGTCACCACCGCCAGCTTGCTGATCGCAACCGCGGCGATCGCGCCCGCCATCGAGATCGCGCAGACGCGCACCGCCGCCTCGCCGCTCATCCGCTTGCGCACCTCCCCGATATTGAGGGCGCCGAGCACCGCGCCCATGCCGAAGGCGCCGAGCATGATGCCGTAGGTCTGGGCGCCGCCATGCAAGAGGTCGCGCGCCACCAGCGGCATCAGCGCGGAGACCGAGCCGCCGATGATGCCGGTGACCAGCGTGCGCGTCAGCACGATCTTGATCGACGGCGAATGATTGATGTAGCGCATGCCCGAGACGATGGCGCGGTTGAGCCGCTCGCGCGGCAGCCGCGACGGCTCGCTGACGCGGTCCCAGAGGAACAGCACGATCAGGAGCGGCAGATAGAACAGGGCGTTGAGCGCAAAGGCCGCTACCGCGCCCGCGGCTGCGACCACGATGCCGCCGATCGCCGGCCCGAAACTGCGGGCGATGTTGTAGCTGATGCCGTTCAGCGCCACCGCGGCGGGCAGTGTTTCGGGCGGCACCTGCTCGTTGACCGAGGACTGCCAGGCCGGTCCGAACAGCGCCATGCCGCTGCCGACGATGAAACAGAGCGCGAGCAGGATATTCGGCGTCACCAGGTCGAGCCAGGCCAGCGCGGTCAGAACCGTGGCGCCGACCAGCGCGATCAGAAGCGACACCATCGCCACGACCCGGCGGTCGTGCATGTCGGCGATGGCGCCGGCCGGCATCGAGATCAGCATGACCGGCAGCATTAGGGCGGTCTGCACCAGCGCCACCTTGTCGGCCGCAGATGTCATCTGCGTCATCGCCCAGGCGGCGCCGACCCCCTGGATCAGGATCCCGAGGTTCGAGAGCAGGCTCGCCAGCCAGATGCGCCGGAACACTGAATGCCGAAGCGGCGCCAAGATGCCGTCGGAGGCAGGGCTCGGGCGTCGCGGCGATGCTGTCATGGTGGTTCCGTGGTCCTCTGTTGGTTGGCTGGCTGATTCCGGCCGCCGAGTGATGCCCGTCAAACGCCCGCATTGTCCAGTCGTCATGCTGTCATTTCCGTTCCGCAAAAACACGGCTTGGGAGCGAGGAGCGGTCGGCGAGGTAACAAATGCGCGTGTTCGGCGAACTCTCCCCGAGAACGCTGTTTTACGTCTTCATCACCCCCGGATGGAGAGCGTAGACTGGGTGGATCGAGACTGGAGCGAGCACCATGAGCATGGCCGAAGTCTACGAGCTGCCGCTTGCGCGAAACCGGCTGGTGCCGCCGGCTCCGCCACGGGCGCCCGACGATTTGTCCGCCTTCAGGCGCATGACGCTGATCAGCCGCAGCCCGATCGCAAGCTGGAGCCAGCGCGCCTATGAGGAGGAGATCGTCCGCGGCCGCTTCTTCGGCCGCAGCAGCTTCATCCTCAACACGCCCGATGCGATCAGGCATGTGCTGGTCGACAATTACGAGACTTATACGCGCACGCCGGCCGCCTTCCGGGTGTTGCGCCCGATGCTTGGCGAAGGTCTTCTGATCGCCGAGGGCCGTGCCTGGAAACATCAGCGCCGCACGCTCGCACCGGCCTTCACGCCGCGCGCGATCACGACGCTGGTGCCGCACATGGTGGCCGTGACCGACGAGACCATCGCAAAGCTCAGGGCCGCGAGCCATGGTCCGGTGGACCTTCGCGAGACGATGCAGCGGATGACGCTCGAGATCGCCGGCCGCACCATGTTCTCGTTCGGCATGGATCGCCATGGCGGCATCTTGCGCGATTTCGTCATGGAATATGGCGAGCGATTGGCGCGGCCGCGCTTCCTCGACATGCTGCTGCCTTTGAGCTGGCCGAGCCCGCAGGATTTTGCGCGCGCCCGCTTCCGCAAGCGCTGGACCGCGTTCGTTGCCATGCTGATGGCGGAGCGCCGCGCCGCCGGCAAGACCAGCGATGCGCCGCCGCGCGATCTGTTCGATCTGATGGTTACGGCGCGCGACCCCGAGACCGGCCAAGCCTTCACCGAAGTACAGCTCGGCGACGAGATCGCGACCATGATCCTGGCCGGCCATGAGACGACCGCGACCGCGCTGTTCTGGGCGCTCTATCTGCTTTCGCTCGATCCGCCGACGCAGGAGGAGCTTGCCGCCGAGGTGAAGGCGGTCGCCGCAAGCGGTGGACTCGAGATCGAGCGGTTGAAATTCACCCGCGCCGTCATCGACGAGACCATGCGGCTCTATCCGCCGGCCTTCCTGATCGCGCGCGCCGCAGCGGGGGCGGATACGATCGCTGGCATGCCCGTGAAGAAGCATGACGTGGTGATGATCGCGCCATGGCTGCTGCACCGGCATGAGAAGCTCTGGCACGATCCGGCGGCATTCGTGCCGTCGCGTTTCATGACCGGCACGCCGCCCGATCGCTTTGCCTATCTGCCGTTCGGTGTCGGCGCACGGGTCTGCATGGGCGCGCATTTCGCGCTTGTCGAGGCGACGCTGGCGCTGGCGAAGCTGATCGGCGCCTTCCGTATCTCGCTGGTCGACAGGCAGCCGGTGATGCCGGTCGGGGTGGTGACGACCCAGCCTGACCGGTCGCCGATGTTCACGATCAAGCCGAGATAGCCAGACCTTGCGTTTCGGCGCGGGTCATCTCATCTAAGGTTGCGCCATGAGCGATACCCAGGCCCAATTTGCTGTGTTGAAACAAACGGCCGATCCGGCCGTCGTCGACGAAATCGCGCGGCTGATCGCCGATGGTGATGATCGCGATCTCAACCGCATCAACGCTTTGGACTTCGCCGGGCGTACCGGGCTCGACGAGGAAAAGGTCATTTCCGGTTTCCTCCACTCGTCACGGCTCGGCCTGTTCGACATGAGCTGGAACGTGCTCTGTCCCGGCTGCGGCGGGGTGCTCGATGCGCACTCGACGCTCAAATCGCTGCGTCACGACGATTACAATTGTGCGCTCTGCGCCGCCGGCTACGAGGCTTCGGTCGACGAAATGGTCGAGGTCGCCTTCACCGTCAGCCCGCGAGTCCGCCGCATCGGCGCGCACGATCCCAACACGCTGCCGCTCTGGGACTATGTGCGGCAGATGTTCTGGAGTTCGGGTGTCGACATCAACGACGAATCGTTTTCGCGCCTGATCAACGAAGCGACGCTCGAAGCGCTGGAACTGCCCGCCGGCGAGAAGGCGATCCTGTCGCTGAACTTGCCCAGCCAGTACGTCATCGTGTTTGAGCCGGTGACGCATTCGGCCCACTTCCTTGACATTCAGGGCGAGCCGACCACCGATCGCCAGCAGCTTTCAGTCGTCTACAACAAGCTGCAGGCGCCGACCGGCACGACGGTGCTGCGGCCAGGGCCATTGCGACTTTCGCTGGAAAACCAGGCCGGCGTCCGCGTGCTGCCATCGGTCTGGGTTGCCGGCGACGCGCTGCACCAGATGCTGGGCAGGCGCAAGCCGATCCTCACGGCGAAGCGGATGCTGAGCAATCAGACCTTCCGCGACGTCTTCAAGGCCGACAACCTCAACGTCGACCAGCGATTGAAGATCACCTCGCTGACTTTTTTGTTCACGGATCTCAAGGGCTCGACCGCGCTTTATGAGCGGGTCGGCGACCTCGCCGCTTTCGATCTCGTGCGTGCGCATTTCCATGCGCTACTCGAGATCATCGCGTCCGAGCACGGCGCCGTGGTGAAGACCATTGGCGATGCCGTCATGGCGACCTTCATCAAGCCTGAACATGCGCTCGCCGCCGGCCTACGCATGCGCGCAGCGATGAAGAAGCTCAACGACGAGCGCGGCAAAGAGGACCTGATCGTCAAGATCGGGATTCACGAAGGTCCTTGCCTCGCGGTGATGCTGAACGAGCGGCAGGATTATTTCGGCCAGACCGTCAACATCGCCGCGCGTGTTCAGAGCCTGTCGACCCAGCAGGAAATTCATATCACTGCGCCGGTGATCGATTCGCCGGAAGTGCTCTCCATTCTGAGGAATGCGGAGATCCGGCCGATCCAGAAGGAAGCGGCACTGCGTGGTATCGCCGACAAGATGGTGGTGTACGAGATACCGTGATCCGCTGGCCTCAACCATCATTGCGAGCGAAGCGAAGCAATCCATCTCACCACTTGCGGAGGCATGGATTGCTTCGCTCCGCTCGCAATGACGGCGAAATGGGCCTCATCGACGCCCAGATTGCCTAAACGTAATGCAGGCCGCAGAACCGGCGCGATTGCGCGGGTCGGGTTTCCACGCCATATAGGTCCCGTACCCTGTCGATCGATAGAGGCGTTGATGCTTGACGGACTTCGCCAGTTCATTGCCGATATTGTGTCGCCCGACGCGCAGGCGGATCGGGCATTCGATGACAATGATTATCGTCTTGCCGCCACTGCGCTGCTCGTCCACGTCGTCTCGATCGACGGCGAGCCGAGCGCGAACGAGAAGCGCAAACTGCACAGCCTGATCGAAAGCCGCTTTGGACTCGATCGTGGCACCGCGGACAAATTGATCGCGTCCGCAACTCGGATCGAAGGCGAAGCGGTCGATCTCTACCATTTCACGAGCGTCATCATGCGGCAGGTCAACGAAGAGGGGCGCCTGCGCATCGTCGAGATGATGTGGGAGTTGGTTTTTGCCGATGGCCAGGTCAGCGAGTTCGAGGACAACGTGGTGTGGCGAGCGGCGGATCTCCTGGGTGTGTCCTCGCGTGATCGCATCGATCTCAAGCGCCGCGTAGGCGAAAAGCAGGCGAGCCTGCCCCGGGGGCCCTGGGGTGTTGCCGACGCGGCAATCTGACACTGCGTTCGCGGGCTGTTCGCTTCCCGCCGTGCAGATGACGAAACTTTAATGTACATCGCGCAACCGGCCGGTTTGCGCGCTAAGCCTCAAAATGATGCATTCCGATCGCGAAGGCGGCCAGCGCTGCATGCGGATATGCCCGCGGGTGGCTTGCGCCGGACCACAAGCCTATGCTCTCGTTCGGCCGTTCGTAACGGGCCCTGTGATTCATTAAGAGCATTCGATCGTGACCGAGTGTGTGACGCTGATTACCGGTGCATCGGCGGGTATAGGCGCCGAGCTGGCGCGTGTTTTCGCATCCAACGGTCATCGTGTGGCGTTGGTGGCGCGCCGCGCCGATCGCCTCACGGCGCTCGCCAGTGAAATCGCTGGCAAGGGTGGTGCAGCGCCGATCGTGATTCCGTGCGACCTCGAGCAGCCAGATGCCGGCGACAAGATCGCCGCCGCGCTGGCCGAGGCCGGCGTCGAGGTCGAATATGTCGTCAACAATGCCGGCTTCGGCGTGTTCGGCTACGCGAACAAGCGCGACCGGGCCGACCAGCTCAACATCATCAACGTCAACATCCGCGCGCTGACCGATCTGTCGCTGCGATTTGCCGATTCGCTGATCCGCCATCGCGGCGGCATCCTCAATGTCGGTTCGATCGCGGGCTTCCTGCCGGGGCCGGGCATGGCGGTCTATTACGCTTCCAAGGCCTATGTGCTGTCGTTCACGGAGGCGCTGCGCAAGGAGCTCGAGCCGCACGGCGTTCGTGTCACCCTGGTCTGTCCGGGGCCGGTGCCGACGGAATTCCAGGCCCGCGCCGGCTTCGCACCGGGATTTGATTCCGCGATCCTCAACGTCTCGGCGGCGGAGGTCGCGCGGCAGGCCTATGGTGGCTTGATGGCGAACAAGCGCGCGGTGCTGCCCGGCCTCTTCATCAAGGTGGTGCCACTGCTGCTCCGATTTTTCCCGCGGTCATTCATCCTGACGGCGGTCGGCGGTTTCCAGCTACGTCGGCGCTGACGCAAACCAAAGGGCTCCAATCTGGCCCGCGATTTGCTTTAAAATTTTCGATGAGTTGGCGTGAACTCACCCGAAATTAAGAATCGCTTAGGCATGCTGCCAGCTTGCTGCATGCCGCTTGAGGTCGATGTCGTCACGGTCTGAAACAGCCAATGCCGTGCTGCCTTTCCCCGGCGGAAGGCGCGCGGCCGTCACCCCAACCGGGCCTGACTCCCTGCTGCCGGTCCTGATCGTCCTGCACCAGGAGACTTCCAAGCCCGGCCGCGTCGGCAACGCCTTGCGTGCGCTCGGCCATCCCCTGGATATCCGCCGCCCGCGGTTTGGCGATGCGCTTCCCGCAACGCTGGACGAGCACGCGGGCGCCATCATCTTCGGCGGCCCGATGAGCGCCAATGATGGCGATGATTTTGTGCGGGGGGAGATCGACTGGATCGAGATTCCGCTGCGCGAGCAACGGCCGTTTCTCGGCATTTGCTTGGGGGCTCAGATGCTCGCCAGGCAGCTCGGCGCCAGCGTCGCGCCGCATCCGGAAGGCCGCGCCGAGATCGGCTATTATCCGATCCGCCCGACCGAAGCAGGCCGCGCGCTTTGCCCCTATTGGCCGCAGCAGGTCTACCACTGGCACCGCGAGGGATTCGAATTGCCTGACGGCGCCGAGCTTCTTGCCGAGGGCGGCGACTTTCCGGTGCAGGCGTTCAGATACGGACACGCCTTCGGCTTGCAGTTCCATCCTGATGTCACCTACGCGATGATGCATTGCTGGACCACGCGCGGCGGCGACCGCCTGGATTCGCCCGGCGCCCGCCCACGCCATCAGCATTTCGCCGACCGCGCCGTCTACGACGCGGTCGAACGGGCGTGGCTGAAGCATTTCATCGACGACTGGCTGGCGCGCGAGCCGATGGCGGTGATGTCGGAGGCGGCGGAGTAGGGGGGCGTGGGGTAACGGCGCGAACGCGGTATTGGTTGGCAGGTTAGCTTGTGGAGAAAAAGCCCGTCGTCGCCCTTCGGGCTATGCCGGGCACCACGCTTCACCCCTCGGGCTCTGCGCGGCTGCGCCACGCGTAGCCCGAAGGGCGAAGCGTGGTGGAGCCAGGCGGGATCGAACCGCCGACCTCATCATTGCGAACGATGCGCTCTCCCAGCTGAGCTATGGCCCCGTCCAGACCGGTCCGTGCTGAGCAGTGCGGCCGGCAATCGGCGCCATTTACCGTCCCGCCCAAGCCCAAGTCAAGAACAGTAAACGCCCGGTTTTTGGCCACGTTGATCCGGAAGTTCCCTTGTTTGTGCAGGGGCGAACCGATATTTAGCTCGTTGTCCCACCCGCGAGCCCCCACCACATGCGCGCCATCCTCGACATCGTCATCATTGTCCTTGACCTCTATGTCTGGCTCCTGATCGCCGCTGCGATCCTGTCATGGCTGGTCGCGTTCAATGTCGTGAACACGCGCAACCAGTTCGTATCAGCGGTGGCCGAGTTCCTGTACCGGATCACGGAACCTGTGCTGGCGCCGATCCGGAAGATCATGCCTAATCTGGGCGGGCTCGATATCTCGCCGATCATCGTCATTCTGCTCATCATGTTCATCGAGCGGGTGATCATGTACTACGTCTATCCCAACGTGATCTGAGCGCCCTTCGGCCGGTGACCGATCCTTGGCAGATCTCCCTTGGCGCTATTCCACCGGTGGCATCAGCGTCGCACTCCGCGTGACGCCCCGCGGCGGCCGCGACGACATCGATGGGATCGAGACGCTGTCCGACGGCCGTAATGTGCTGAAGGTCCGGGTCCGCGCCATTGCCGACGGCGGCGAGGCCAATCGGGCGGTAATGGGCCTGCTTGCCAAGGCGCTGGGCGTGCCCAAGGGGCGGGTGAAGATCCTCTCGGGCGCCACCTCGCGGCTCAAACAGGTGGCGATCGAAGGCGATCCACGGCAGCTCGGTGACACCTTGCGCCAACTGACTGCACCCAACGCGAAGGATTGAGATGACGGCTCACATCATCGACGGAAAAGCCATTGCAGCCGACCTCCGCGCACGCGTCGCGGAGGAGGTTGCCCGCGTCAAGCGCGAACACGGGCTGGTGCCGGGGCTGGCTGTGGTCCTGGTCGGCAACGATCCCGCGAGCGAAGTCTATGTCCGCAGCAAGCACACGCAGACCCAGGCCGCCGGCATGGCCTCGTTCGAGCACAAGCTGCCGGCCGATGTCGCACAGGCCGATCTGCTGGCGCTGATCGGCAAGCTCAACCGCGACCCGGCGGTGCACGGCATCCTGGTGCAACTGCCGCTGCCGAAATCCATTCACACCGAAACCATCATCAATGCCATCGATCCGGCCAAGGATGTCGATGGCCTGCATCCGAACAATGCCGGGCGGCTGGCTGGCGGCTTCGCCGCGCTGTCGCCCTGCACGCCGCTCGGCTGCATCATCCTGACCAAGAGCGTGCATCCCTCGCTCGACGGCATGAATGCGCTGGTGATTGGCCGCTCCAACCTGGTCGGCCGGCCGCTGGTGCAGTTGCTGTTGAACGAAAATGCGACGGTGACGATCGCGCATTCGCGCTCGCGCGACCTGCCGAAGCTCGCCGCTAGCGCCGACCTGCTCTATGCGGCGGTCGGCAGGCCCGAGATGGTGCGCGGCGACTGGATCAAGCCGGGCGCGACCGTGATCGACGTCGGCATCAACCGCATCCCCGTAGAGGGCGGCAAGCCGCGTCTGGTCGGCGATGTCGCCTATCAGGAGGCGCTGAGCGTCGCCGGCGCGATTACGCCGGTGCCGGGCGGCGTCGGGCAGATGACGGTGGCCTGCCTGTTGGTGAATACGCTCCGCGCCGCTTGCGCGATCGCCGGCCTGCCAGCGCCGGGGGTTTAGGTAAATGCCGTCATTCCGGGGCGCGCGCAGCGCGAGCCCGGAATCCATTTCTCCGCCAGCGCATGCGGCTCGATCGATTCTCTGATGTGCAATTGCACATCATAGCTCGCGCTCCGCGCGCCCCGGAATGACGGTGGTGGTCACCCCGCGCTGTTCTCGATGAATCGCCGATAGAACCGGATCATGTCGGCGTAGCCCTCGATGCTGAGGCGCTCATTGGTGCCGTGGAAGCGCTTCAGGTCGTCGCTGTTGGCGCGCACCGGGGAGAAACGGAAGATGTTGTCGGCGATCCCGGCATAGTGCCGCGAATCGGTTGCGGCGATCATCAGGCCGGGCGCGACGATGACATCAGGATAGATCTCGCGGATGGTGCGGTTGAGCGTCCGGTAGGACACGCTGGCCGTGCCGGTCACCGGTGGCGGATCGGTATTGCCGGGAAACGGCTTGATCGAGATGCGATCGTTGCCGACGGTGGAGCTGACGTGATCAGTCACGCTTGCCTGGGTGTCGCCGGGAAGCAGCCGGAAGTTGACGGTGGCCTCGGCGCGGCCGGGCAGCACATTGTCCTTGTCGCCGGCATTGAAGATGGTGAGCGCGGTGGTGGTGCGGACCATCGCTTCTGTCGGTCCGGTCTTCTCGAACTCGCGCAACAGCAGCGGCTTGAACAGCCAGAGATTCGACAGGATCACGCGGTTGACGCCGTTCATCTCGGGCGCCAGCGTGTCGAACATCTCCGACACCGTGGCGCGGATTTGCATCGGCAGGCGGTGATCCTCAAGCTTGACCAGCGCCGCGCTCATCATGCCGATCGCGGTCTCGCGCGGCGGCATTGAGGAGTGGCCGGGCGTCGCCTGCGCCGACAGCACCAGCGTGGCATAGCCTTTTTCGGCGACGCCGATCAGGGCAGCTTGCCTGGTAAGCCCCTTCATGATGCCGTCGGTGATCAACAGGCCTTCGTCGAGCACGAAGTCGAGCTTGATCCCGCGCGAGGCGAGCGTCGCGGCGATCGCCTTGGCGCCGCGCGTGCCCGCGACCTCCTCATCGTGGCCGAAGGCGAAATAGATCGTCCGCTTCGGCTGAAAGCCGGCTTTTGCGAGCGCCTCGGCGGCCTCCAGCATCGCATAGAGGTTACCCTTGTCGTCCCAGGAGCCGCGGCCCCAGATGAATCCGTCGGCGATCACGCCGTCATAGGGCGGCTGCTGCCAGTCCTTGTCGGTGCCCGGCGCGACCGGCACCACGTCCTGATGCGCGAGCAGGGCGATCGGCTGTGCCCGCGGGTCGCTGCCTTCCCAGGTATAGAGCAGGCTCAGGCCGGCGATGACCTCGCGCTTGGCGGCGGCATGAAACGCCGGGAAGCTTTTCTCGATATGGGCCTGCATGCCGCGCAACGCCGGGGCATGCTGTTCGGGCTTTTCGAAGCTCGAGATGGTCCTGAAGCGGATTGCCTCGGCCAGCCGGGAGGCGGCGGTTTCCGCATCAACGGCCGCGCGCGGGATGGCCGCGACCTGGAGCTGCCGCGAGCCGCGGCTGAAGACATTGAAGGCGAGCACACCGGCAAGGACGAGCGCCGCTGCAACCAGGAGCAGCACGGCCTTGCCGATGATCTTGATGAGCCGGCGCAATCGTTCCCCCTCGACATTCCCATGCCCCGGAGGCGCCACACCGCGCGTTCGGGATCAGGTGTTACTTCTTCGCCCGTGCGATCCCTTCGGTGATCAGCCTGCGCGCTTCTTCGGCATCGCCCCAGTGCAGCACCTTCACCCACTTGTTCTTTTCGAGATCCTTGTAGTGCTCGAAGAAATGCTGGATCTGGTCCAGCGTGATCTGGGGAAGGTCGCTGTAGTTCTTCACCTTGTCGTAGCGCTGGGTGAGCTTCGAGGAGGGGACCGCGAGGATCTTTTCGTCACCGCCGGCTTCGTCTTCCATCAGGAGCACGCCGACCGGGCGCACGCTCATCACCGCGCCGGGCACGATGGCGCGGGTGTTGACGATCAGGACGTCGCAGGGGTCGCCGTCGTCGGACAGTGTGTGCGGGATGAAGCCGTAATTGCCGGGATAGCGCATCGGCGTATAGAGGAAACGGTCGACCACTAGCGTGCCGGCTTCCTTGTCCATTTCATATTTGATCGGCTCGCCGCCGACCGGCACTTCGATGATGACGTTGACGTCATGCGGCGGATTCACTCCGATCGATACCGCATCAATACGCATAGAGAACTCCGTGATTGCCAACGCGGGTGCGCCGGGCAGGACCAGTGATTGCTGCTGTCATACGCGGGCTGGGCCCGCCCATCCATCTAACTTTCGAGGAAAAATGATGGATTTTTGGGCTATTGGTTGACGCGCGCCCGTAGCGCCGTCCCGGAGACGCTCGCAGCCTCAGTTGGTCCAGGCAAAAGCGACCTTGTCGAGCGATTTCGGCCCGAACCTTTCGGAGGAGCGCGCCACCATGCGGCCGCCGAGCGCGCGATAAAACTCCGTGGCCGGGTCGTTATCCGACAGCGCCCAGACCACCATGCTCTTCAGCCCGCTCTGCGCGAGGTCGCGGCGGGCGGCGTTGAACAGGCGGCGGCCGAAGCCGAGGCCCTGGAATTCCGGCCGCAGATAGAGCTCGTAGATCTCGCCTTCGAAGTGCAGGCTGCGGGCGCGGTTACGACCGTAATTGGCGTAGCCTGCGATCTTGTCCCCGAACACCAGCACGCTGACGCGGCTGCCCTTGCGAATCGCGCTGTCCCACCAGTGCGGACCGCGCCGGTTGATCAGCTTTTCCAGTTCGGCGCCGGGGATGATGCCCTGATAGGCTGAACGCCAGGCTTCGTCATGCGTAGCCGCCACCGCGGCTGCATCCGCAACCTTGGCCGGCCGGACCTCTATCAGGGTTGTGCTCATGATCCAATCAAAGCAAGTCGGCGCGCCGCCTTCAAGCTCTATCGTTAATTATCGGTTAACCTGTGGATTTTTTGCATCAGTTTTCGAACGACTTGTACCGAAAGAGGACAGTGCGAACTTCAATCGGCCAGTTCGTGATGCGGGGCAGGCCGGCGTCACGCCGGTGACATATGGTCAGCAAGCGTGTCGTGAAAAACTGCGCCGGGTTGATTCGCGAGACCGTCTTTCGGCGAATCCGGTTTCCCCAGCATGGTCGCGTCAGGCCAAGAATGCATTCACTTAAAGTGATTTTCGCGCTGCTTGTTGCCGCGGCGCTCGGCTCCGAAGCAGCTCTGGCGCAACCCGTCCTAGGGGCGCAGGGCGGGGAGGGCGAGCCGAGCCGGCGGCAGCAATGGCTGGTGCCGTCGCCCGACCCCGCGCGGCCGGCGCGCGCCTTGCTGTTTCGCCCACCGGGCGCAGGGCCATTTCCGCCTGTCTTGATCGCACATGCCACGACGCAGAACGTGCTGCGTCGGGCACAGATGCCCCAGCCCGAATACCGCGCGCTGGCCGGCTCGATGGTCGCACGCGGTTTTGCCGTGCTGGTGCCGGAGCGGCTCGGCCATGGCGCAACAGGCGGAACATACCTGGAAGACCAGGGCGGCTGCGACGAGGCGAATTATTCACGCGCGGCTCGGGCTACCGCCGGGCAGATCAGGCTCGCACTCGATTACCTCAGCGATCAGCCTTTCATCCGGAAGGATCACGCTGTCGTCATCGGCCATTCCGCCGGCGGCTGGGGTGCGCTGGCGCTTGCCGCCGAGAGCCCAAATGGCATCTTGGCGATCATCGCCTTCGCGCCGGGGCGCGGCGGCCGCGCCAATGATTTTCCGGACCAGGTTTGCGCGCCGCACACCCTGCTCGCTTCGGCGGCCGAGTTCGGCCGAGGGGCGAAAGTGCCGGTGACATGGTTCGTTGCCGCCAATGACAGTTATTTTTCGCCGGCGCTGTCGCGGCAGCTCGCCGATGCCTTTCGCGAGGCCGGCGGGCGGGTGGATTTTCACGTGCTGCCGGCCTATGGCGGCGAAGGCCATTGGCTGCCCGAAAGCGAGAATGGCGTTAAGCTCGCCGCGGCAGACATCGATCGCGCGCTGAGAGCGCGGCGTGCCGCTCGGGCTAAACCATGACGCTCGCTTCGTCGTCGCGCAAGAATGCGTCAACTGGAAACAGAATGCGACTCTGGCCGGACGATGACGTGATCCTCTATGACGGCGTCTGCATCTTCTGCTCGCGCTGGGTCCGCTTCGTCGTCGCGCGCGACGCGGACCGCCGCTTCCGCTTCACGCCAGTCCAATCGGGCTATGGCACGCGGCTGGCGCGGGCATTCGGCATCGATCCTGCTGATCCTGACACCAACGCCGTCGTGCATGGCGGTGTCGCCTATTTCAAATCCGACGCCGCGCTCACGGTGCTGAGCCACCTGCCGGGCTGGCGCTGGACCCGAGCACTGTTCGCGGTGCCGAAGCCGCTGCGCGACGCCGTCTACAATCTCGTGGCACGCAATCGCTATCGCATTTTCGGCAAATACGAGACTTGCTTTGTGCCGGATGCTGAGATGCGGACGCGGGTGATTGAATGATGGGTTTCGCTGCGCTCTACCCATCCTACGACTGTCGTCCGTGCGAAAGCAGCGACCCATAACCACAGCCTCGTAGCCCGGGTGGAGCGCCAGCGTAACCCCGGGCCGCTCGCAAGGCGGATAGAGATGTCCCGTGTTGCGTGGAGCCTGTCATCGGGCGCGCGTTCACGCGACCCGTTGGCTCCACCCGGGCTACGCTGCTCGCGATGACTGGAAAGCGGTTAGCGCTTCGCCTTTGAAGCCAGCACTTCCTGTGCCGCGCGCTCGCCGGAGTCGCGCGCGCCATGTGCGGTGGAGAAGAAGTTCGGCGAGGTCGCTTCACCCGCGAAGAACAATCGTCCATCGACGGGCGCGGCCAGCACGGCACGTTTGCCGGCATGGCCGGGGAGCGCGTGCGAATAGGCGCCGCGGGCGAAGGGGTCGTGCGCCCAGCGGGATTCCGCAAGCGGCGTCAGCTTGCGCCGGATGTCGCTACCGAGAAAGCCCGCGATTTCGTCGATGCTGTGCGCGGCAAAGGCGCCGTCGCCGGCATCTTCCAGCTCTTTTGCGAACCGGCCGCCGAAAAAGCCCTCGATGCAGGGCTGGCCGAACGGACGGATGTGATAGGTGCCCATTTCGGTGCGCATGGTGGCGCCGCGCAAATTGCCTTCCTTCGGAAATGCCTCCGCATCGGCGAGCGCCAGCACCACCTTATCGTCGACGCCGAGCGGCAGTCCGCGCGCGGCGTCGACTTTTGACGGCAGCGCGGGCGAGAAGCGGATCGCTTCATCCGCGATCAAATTGGTCGGCACGGTCACGATCACATGGTCGGCCGCAAGGGTGCCCAGCGACGTTTCGAGGCGCAGGCGTTTTCCGGAATGGTCGATCAGCGTGACATTGCAATTGAGCGCGACGGGACATGAGGCACCATAGGCGGCGACCAGCGCGCCATAGCCGCGCCGCACGCGCCAATTGATGTTGGTGTCCTCATAAGCCTCCATGTCAAGAATCGAGACCTGGTCGAGCTCGCAGCCGTTCACATAGGTGGAGATCGCATCGATCATCGGATTCCAGCGATTACCCGGCTCGAGATAACGGTTCGCGGGCGCGTCCTCGCCCCTTTGCGCGGCCTTCCAAGCGCGCTCGTAGAATTCATCGAGCGAACGCATGAAATCGTCGCGATCGGCTTGCGGGAACGCCTTGCCATAGGCGCGCTCGCGCCAGGGCGGCAAGGTCTTGTTGATCTCGAAATTCAGTTGTTCGGCGACGGCGACGAAACTGTTCTTGTCCGCCGAATGCAGCCAGCCGCAGCCGACGTCGAACACCACATCGGGCGCGGCCTGCACCGTATGCGCCCGCCCGCCGAGGCGGTCGCGCGCTTCCAGCACTATCACCGACAGGCCGGAATCCTTCAGCGCATTGGCTGCGCCAAGGCCGGCTGCGCCAGCGCCGATGATGGCGACGTCGACTGAGGAGGGGAGGGACATCGGGTCGTCCACTTCATCGTCATGCCGGCGCAAAAGCGCGAAGCGCGTCTTCGCGCAGATGTCCCGGGCATCCAGCTCTTGGTTCCCAGTATCGAAGACGTGGATGGCCGGGACAAGCCCGGCCATGACGGTTCCCTTGTGGAGCGAGAGGTTAAGCCACCGCTTCCTTGGCCTTTTCGGCGCGCTTGCGGTCGTTTGGATCGAGGTGCTTCTTGCGCAGCCGGATCGACTTCGGCGTCACTTCGACGAGCTCGTCGTCCTCGATATAGGCCAGCGCCTTTTCCAGGGTCATCCGGATCGGCGGGGTCAGGCGCACCGCTTCGTCCTTGGAGGTGGTGCGGATGTTGGTGAGCTGCTTGCCCTTCAGCACATTGATCTCGAGATCGTTGTCGCGGGTGTGCTCGCCGACGATCATGCCCTTGTAGACCTTCCAGCCCGGCTCGATCATCATTGGGCCGCGATCCTCCAGCTTGAACATGGCATAGGCGACGGCCTCGCCCTGATCGTTGGAAATCAGGACGCCATTGCGACGGCCCTGGATCTCGCCCTTGTAGGGCGCATAGCCGTGGAACAGGCGGTTCATGATCGCGGTGCCGCGGGTGTCGGTGAGCAGTTCACCCTGATACCCGATCAAGCCGCGGGTCGGCGCGTAGAACACGAGCCGGAGCCGGTTGCCGCCGGACGGGCGCATCTCGATCATCTCGGCCTTGCGCTCGCTCATCTTCTGCACGACGACGCCGGAATGCTCCTCGTCGACGTCGATCACGACTTCCTCGATCGGCTCCAGCGCCTGGCCCGTGGCCTCGTCCTTCTTGAACACGACGCGCGGACGCGACACCGAGAGCTCAAAACCTTCGCGGCGCATGGTCTCGATCAGGATCGCGAGCTGCAATTCGCCACGGCCGGAGACTTCCATCGAGTCTTTATCGGCGGCTTCGATGACGCGCAGCGCGACATTGCCTTCAGCCTCGCGCATCAGGCGATCGCGGATCATGCGGCTCGTCACCTTGTCGCCCTCGGTGCCTGCGAGTGGGGAGTTGTTGACGATGAAGGACATCGACACCGTCGGCGGATCGATCGGCTGCGCGAGCAGCGGCGTCTCGACGGTGGGATCGCAGAACGTATCGGCGACGGTGCCCTTGGTGAGGCCGGCAATGGCGACGATGTCGCCGGCTTCAGCTTCATCGAGCGGTGTGCGCTCGATTCCGCGGAACGCCAGGATCTTTGACACGCGTCCCTGCTCGACCAGCTTGCCTTCCGCATTTAGCACCTTCACAGCCTGGTTCGGCTTGACGATGCCGGAGGTGATGCGGCCGGTGATGATACGCCCCAGATAGGGATTGGCCTCGAGGATGGTGCCGATCATGCGGAACGGGCCTTCCTCGACCTTCGGCGGCGCGACGTGCCGCACGATCAGATCGAACAGCGGCTGCATGCCTGCTTCCTTTGGGCCTTCCGGGCTCTCCGCCATCCAGCCCTGCTTGGCCGAGCCGTACAGGATCGGGAAATCGAGCTGCTCCTCGCTGGCATCGAGCGCCGCGAACAGATCGAACACTTCGTTGATGACTTCCGTCGGTCGCGCGTCGGGGCGGTCGACCTTGTTGATGACGACGATCGGCTTCAAGCCGACCTTGAGCGCCTTGGAGACCACGAACTTGGTCTGCGGCAGCGGGCCTTCGGCGGCATCCACCAGCACCAGCGCACCGTCCACCATGTTGAGGATGCGCTCGACCTCGCCGCCGAAATCGGCGTGGCCGGGGGTATCGACGATGTTGATGCGGATGTCCTTCCACTGCACCGATGCGGCCTTGGCCAGGATGGTGATCCCGCGCTCGCGCTCGAGATCATTGGAGTCCATGGCGCGTTCGGCGACCTTCTGATTCTCGCGGAACGTACCGGATTGCTGCAGCAGGCGGTCCACCAGGGTGGTCTTGCCGTGGTCGACGTGGGCGATGATGGCGACGTTACGAAGATTCATGGCTCTGCTTTTCAGTCGTGCACAGGTCTTGAGCGATCTCGCCGGAAAGCCGGGATCGATCTTTGGTAACTACGGCCCCTCCGGGTCCGGATCACACTCAAGCCTTTGAAATCTCGCGGGGCGCGGCTCGCCTCAAAAAGCAAGCCCGGCCAAAAGGGACCGGGCAAAGCTTGCGCGTTTGCGGCGCAATATAGTCAGAAACCGCCAAAAAACAATGCGTTGTTTGCCGGGTACCCGCCGTTTTTGGAACCCTTTGGCACCTCCCCGCGAGCGGGAGAGGGGGCGCACCGTGGCCGGGGATGCAATTCAGCCTGATTTCATGATGCCTATCCGGCTTCCTCTTCCTTGCTCGGATAGACCCCACGGAGCACCTCCTCAAAGTGGTCCTTGACGGCCTCGTTGCACAGGCAGGAGCGGAGGCGCAAGACGTCGTGGTTGCGGACCAGGATCGCGCCGCGGCGCGTCTCCAGCACGCCTTCGGCCTTGAAGGACTGAATCACGCGGCTGGCATAGCTACGGCCCACCCCCAGCAGGGTGGCGAGCTGCTCATGCGTGAGCGGCACAGCGCCATCGCCATTGGTGCGCTCCATCGCCGAGATGATCCATTTGGCGGTGCGCTGCTCGATCGAGTGGATCGCGTTACAGGCCGTCGACTGAAAGATCTGCGCCAGCATGCAATCGGCGTAGCGCGCGAAGACGTTGCGGATCGAGGGCGATTTCAGCTTGGCCGCTTCCAGCCTGCCGACCGTCATCCGCGCGAACGGCCCGCCGAATTTGACGATGATGCGGGTATAGGCGGGAAGAGATCCCTGGCTGACGATGCCACCGACGGCACCCTCGCGGCCGACCAGAATGGTCTCGACGTCCCGGCCGTCCTCGTTGGTCACGAGGTAGGAGACGAGGCCGGGCCCGCAGGGAAAATACACGGTCTCGACGTCGTCGCCGGGGCTGTAAAGCAGGTCGTTGGCATTGGCCTCGGCGCGCGCGAGGTGCGGTGCGATCAGCCCATAATCGGCGTCGCTCAGACGGCGCAACAGGTTGTTGAAGGGCCGGTCGGCTCTGTCCGGTTGGCTGCGTTGTTGAAGCATCGGGTCTCCCCCTCACCAACCGCGACGATAGTCAACCCGTTCCTCCTGTTGTGTGCACAAGTGAACAGACGCCGGGACCGCAGTGTGGTGGTTTCAATGCGGGAACCGCCGGTGTGCTTCAGAGGCGCCGGCAGCGTGCCGACTGGCGGCTCATGTCCGGACCATCAGATCAATGCCTCAAAACAGGACCTGGCGCGCATATGATACCGGCCCTCTTCAGCCGCATGCCTTCCGACGTGTTGATCGTCGAGGACGACCCGATCATCGCCATCGATTTCGAGGACACGATCCTCGGCTTCGGGGTGAAGACGGTGCGGACAGCGACCAGCGTCGCGCGAGCACTTCAGATGATCGCCTATCGCCGGCCCGACTTCGCGCTGCTGGATGTCGTGCTGGCCCGCGAGAACACCTTTGCGCTCGCCGAGGAGCTCGACGCGCTACGGATCCCCTATCTCTTCGTCACCGGCTATGGCGCTGACGTCCAGCTTCCCGCTGCGCTGGCCGGCAAGCCGCGCCTGGTCAAGCCATGCTCGACCGAAGCGCTGGAAGCAGCGCTGCGAATGAGGGTTTCGGATTCGTAGCCCGGATGAAGCGCAGCGCAATCCGGGGTCCTGGGTTCGCGGATAGACCGTCCCGGATTGCGCTCCATCCGGGCTACGTCACGTCACTACGTTACGATGTTACACCGGCTTCGGGTCGAGCGTGGTCGACCACAGCGCGACGTCGGCGCGGTCGCGCAAGGTTACTGTCATCTGTCCGGTCGCGCCGTCGATCTTGACGTGGCCGAAGAACTGCATGCCCGCCGATGGCGGCAGGTTCTGCTTGTCGGCTCCGGGCGCCTTGATGAACTTCACCTCGGGTCCAAACGTGTTGTCGAGCTCGTTGGGGCCGAAAGTGCCGGCATGCAGCGGGCCGGAGACGAATTCCCAGAACGGGTCGAAGTCCTGGAACTGCGCCTTGTTCTGATTGTAATAGTGCGCGGCGGCGTAGTGCACGTCGGCGGTCAGCCACACGGTGTTGACGATCCCGGCGGTCTTGATGAAACGCAGGATCTCGGCGATCTCGAGCTCGCGGCCGCGCGCCGGGCCGTCTCCTTGCGCGAACGCTTCGGAGCCCTTGCTGTTGGCCGCATCGTCATAGACGATGAGGCTGAGCGGCATGTCGGAGGCGATCACCTTCCAGGTGGCGCGCGAGTTGAGCAGTCCGCGCTTCAGCCAGGCGAGTTGGTCCGGGCCAAGGAAATAAGCATCGGGACCGTAGCTGGTCTGCTGGTTTGGCCCGTTGGGTCCGCGATAGCTGCGCTCGTCCAGCATGAATACGTCGAGATGCGGTCCGTAGCTGAGCGTGCGATAGACGCGTCCCGGCTCGACGATGCTTTCGCGCATCGGATACATCTCGTGGAAGGCGCGCGCCGCACGCGCCGCCAGCACGTTGATGTCGCGCTCCTTGTAGGCGGCAGGAAGCTGTTTCGACAGCGACCAGTTGTTGGTGACCTCGTGGTCGTCCCACTGCACGAAGATCGGCACCTCCGCATTGAAGCCGCGCACATGCTCGTCGAGCAGGTTGTACTTGTGCGCCGCGCGGTACTCGTCGAGCGTCTCGGCGACCTTGGCCTTCTCCGGGATGGTGAGGTTCTTCCAGAGCTTGCCGTCGGCGAGTTTCACCTCGGACGGAATGACGCCATCGGCATAGATGGTGTCGCCGGAATGCAGGAAGAAATCCGGCTTGTATTTGGCCATGGTGGCGAAGGTGAACATGCCGCCATCGTCGGGATTGATGCCCCAGCCCTGGCCGGCGACGTCGCCGCCCCAGACAAAGCTGACATCGCGCCGGTCGGCGGGCGCGGTACGGAAGCGGCCGGTTACGGGCTCGCCGAGGACGTTGACATGGGCGAGGTCGCGGAAGCGCACGCGGTAGAAGATGTCCTGGCCCGCGGGCAGGTTTTCCAGGAGCATCTTGGCGGTGAAATCGCTTTCGGGCAGGGCCGCGATCGGCGGCAGTGCGCGCGCGTCCTTGAAGGATTCGGTCGTCGCGACCTCGACCATCATTTGCGACGGCCGGTCGGCGCGCGCCCAGACCACGCCGCCGTCAACTCCGACGTCGCCGGACTGCACGCCATGGGTGACGGCCGGCCGGTCGGCGGCGCGGGAGAGGTGGGGCATCGCGATGACGCCGGCGCCGACAGCGGCTGAAGAGAGGAACTTTCGGCGGGAAATCCTGATCGTCATGGCAAGCCTCCGTCGGTCCGGCGCCGGATGCGCCGAAATGTCGCAACAGACCTAGAAGGATTCTATGACGAAGCGATTACGGCGGCATCTCCACGTGATCGCAGAGAAATTGCATCTGGTCGTCATTCCGGGGCACGCGAAGCGTGAGCCCCGAATCCATTCATCCACGTCGCTTGCGGCCCGATGGATTCCGGGCCTGCGCCTTCGGCGCATCCCGGAATGACGGAGGAGAGGTCGCGTGCCCCGCAAACAGGGAACTGAAGCGAACCCGATTGCGTCCCGCCTTGGCTAAGCGGTCCCTGCCGCCCGGAATTGCGCGCTGGCGCGCTGCAGGTTTTGCGGCATGCTGATCAACAGCAGCTTGCGGTCGGTGACCGCATTGTGGAATTGCTCGAGCGCGATGTTGAAGGCGGTCAGCGTGCCCTGCTCGATTCCGCCGTGCTCGAAACAGGTCAGCGCTTCGCGCAGGATGTTGTCGGCTTCGGCCTGCATCTGGTCGAGTTCTTCCATCGAATCGCTGTGGCGCGCGGCAGCGAGCATGTCGAGCAGCCGGTCGCGCTGCGACGTGTTGATGCTGCGTTCGTCCTTCTTCAGGTAGCCGGCAAACCAGGCGCCGGCCGAACCCATTGCGGAGACCAGCATCAGCCCCCACCAGATGTAATCGCTGTAGCGGTCGAGGAAGGTCTTCTCGTCGCCATCGACGAAAGCCGCAGCGCCAGGGTGCACGGGAATCGTGGCGTCCTTGTCGGTGTCCGGCGTCTCGATCCTGGCGGCCGGCGGGAAATCGTTCTTCAGCGACTGCCGGATCGAGAACAGCTGTCGGGTGAAGATGGCGATGGTCGATTCGGAAATGCCCCTGCGCGCCACGATATGGTGCGAGAAGCTGATGGTCTTGACCTCGTCCGCAGGGCGGTCGACGCCGCCGAGCGAGCCGGCGGGGATTTGCGAGGCTTCATAGGCGGGATGGTTCTGCGCGATCGCTTCCGCCGCGTCGATGGCGAGGAAGGTCGGCGTGCCGCGCGTCGAAGCTGCGATCGCGTCGGTTGTGATCTTGCTGTTGACGGGTCCGGCGGCGAGATAGGCGTCCGCCTTCTGGCCCTTGATGGTCTCGGCCGTCTCATTGGCGGGAAACTGGACGATCTCTACCTTGGCGGGGTCGACGCCATATTGCTGCAGGATCACCTTCAAGAGGTTGACGTTGGCGGGCGTGCGGCCGACGACACCGACGCGGTGGCCGGCGAGCTGCGCGATCTTGGTGATTTTTGGCGCTGCTTTCCTGCCCCTGCCTTTGCCCTGCGGCGGCACCCAGATCGCCACGACATTCTTGCGCAGCGTCGCCACCGCCTGCGCATTCTTGGGGACATCCAGATCGCCGCGGATAATGGCGAGGTCGGCCTTGCCGCCGGCCAGCGCCTCGGCGCTCGCTACCGCGCCGTCCGTCTGCATCAGACGCAGCCGGATTTGGCTGTTGCCCTGGTTGTAGGCTTGGGCGAGCGCCTGGACTACTTTGAGGTCGTCACTGTTGGCGGGCCCGACCGCGATTTTCAAGTTCACCGGACGCATCGCGAAGTAATAGCCGGCGGCCAGTGCGCCGATGATGGCAAGCGCGCCGGCAATCATCACGAAACTCAGCCGACGCCGCGCCGAACGCGGCGGAGGCGAAGCTGGAGCGGCGACGAAGTCAGGCTCGGTCATCGATCGCGCAAACAGCCGTTTGAGGTTCTGGGTCATCCCGCCGACGCGTTTATCCTTTGCATTGTAACAAAATTCCGGCAGCAGCTAGGTTACAATCCCGTCATGGTTACCAGCGGCGATAGGACGCGCTTTGCGGCCGCGTCGTGAGCATGGATCCCGCTGGTGGCTGCCGGTGTTAGGGTGTGAACGAGTGAAGTGGAGATTTGCCATGGCAGGACGGTTATCGGCGGAAGCGCGGAAATCGGCGCTGAAGGAACTATCCGGCTGGTCCGAGGTGCCGGGACGTGAGGCGATCGCCAAGACTTTCACGTTCAGGGATTTCAACGAGGCCTTCGGCTTCATGACGCGCGTCGCGCTGATCGCGGAGAAGCGCGACCATCACCCGGAATGGAGGAACGTCTACAAGACGGTCGATGTGGTGCTCGCAACCCATGACGCCGGCGGCGTCACGGCGCGCGACATCGAATTGGCCAGGGCGATGGAGGCGATCGCCAAGCAGGCTGGCTGAGAGAGGCGACTTCTCCTTGGATGATCTTGCAGGGCAGGCGGGAGGTCCCCACCTTTTGCGTCAGGGGTCGCGGGACCGTTTGGCGGCTGTGGTCCGAGGGAGCTTCTTCCGATGACATCATCCGAACACACTGTCGCTTTCGAGCCGGCCGATGGGCTGGCGCAGGACCGCGAGAGCGTGCGACGGCGTTTCTGGATCAAGTTGAAGCGGGTGGCGGCGAAACTGCCTTTCGCCGAAGATCTACTGGCGGCCTATTATTGCGCCTTCGACAAAGAGACGCCGCGCCATGTGCAGGCGGCGCTGCTTGGCGCCATCGCCTATTTCGTCCTGCCGTTCGACTTCGTGCCGGACGTGATGCCGGTTCTCGGCTTCACCGATGATGCTGCGATCCTGGCGACCGCGATCCGCATGGTCGCAAGCCACATCACGCCGGAGCACCGCGAAGCCGCCCGTGCCGCGCTGAAGCGCGGCATCGAGACGGCCGAGGAGATCTAGCTAGCGCTTCTCGCCTGTGCGCACCTGCGCGCGGGCATTGTTCTCCGCTTCCCAGGCCTGGAACTGCTTGAACAGCGCCTCCTTGTCGGCGTCCGTCTGCAGCTTGGCTGCGCCCGGCGATTGCTTCAGGAACTCATCGAAGCGACTGCGTGTCACCGCTTCCACGCTGTGCTTCTCCAGCCATTGCTTGGCCGACGGCAGCCGGGTCCAGTCTGGCAGCGGTGCAGCCAGCGAGACCTCCTTCCACTTCGGATGGAACGGCGGATTCTGGAAGGCCGGGAATTTCGTGAAGAAAGCGTCCACGAACAGCGCCAGCTTGCGCGAGCGCTCGGTGTTCGGCGCCCAATTATAGGCCGCGAGCACGGCAGGCACGGCGATGGTGTCGACGCGCTCCTGATCCGAAATCAGGTTCGGATAATCCTTCGAGGTGAGCGTCGCCGGCAGATAGTCGTTCTGCAGCGGCTTGTCATAGTTGACGGTGACGAGGTGGAAGCGGCCGTCATTGTTGAATGTGCTGACGGATTTGTACGGCTTGCCGCCGGTCACGATCACGGCGTCGATTTCACCGGCCTTCAATTTCTCCATTGCGATGCGCTGCTCGATGTAGAGAAATTTCGCCTTCATCCCGAGCCGCTCGAACACTGTCAGCGCGGTGACGAAGGTGCCGCCATTGGGCAGGTCGACACTGACGATCCTGCCGTCGAGATCCTTCAGGGTCTTGATCGTCTTCGGCGCGACGACATGCATCTCCTCGTTATAGAGCTTGGTCACATAGGCGAACTGCCTCTTGATGTCCTTCGCAAAGCCCTTTCTTTCGAGATAGTCCAGCGTGTCCGCGCGGACGATGCCAAGATCGACGCCCTGCAGGAACAGGATATCGGCGACGCTCTGCACGGAGCCGCGCCCGACGATCGGCAGTACGCGCAACTTGTTGCCGTCGTCGAGCACGGAAGCGAGGTCGGCGCCGAACTGGACGTAGGTGCCGCCGATCGTGCCCGTGATCAGCGTCACCGTGTTGGCGTTCAGGTTCTGCTTGGTGGCGGCCGAGCCGAACTGGAAGATGGCCCTCAGGCTGTCGCTGACCTTGGCCGGATCATATTCGGTTTCCTCAGCCCGTACTGTCGGGCCGCAAATCATCGTCAGGGCGAATAACGCCACTCCAAACAATCGCAGCATGTGCTACCCCAAAAAGGTTCAATCTTGCATTTGTGTGAGACGTTGCTGGGCGTGTTGCGAGCCAAGCTCGGCCGCCCGGCGGTACCAGATCCGCGCCTGAGCCGGATCGGGCGTGATGGCGCGCGCATCCTTCGTTCCCAGCACCAGGGGATCGTAGGTCCGCGCCAGCAGCAGCGCCGCGTCGGCCTCCTGCGCATCGGCGGCGCGCTCGAGCAGCAGCCGTGCGGCTGCGATATCGCCGATCGCAAGCAGGCTGTTCGCCCGCTTCATCAGTGCGCCGAGCTCGTCGGGACTGACCTGTCTTGCCGGCGGCGCAGCGGGCGGTGCCGCTTGTACTGCGGCGGATGGCGCGGGTGGAGCGGCTGCTGGTGCCGGTGGAGCGGCAGATGGCGGTGCCACCGACCGGACCACGGCCTGGCCGCCCTTGATCGCCTCCTGATACGCGGCCGTGATTTGCTCGCGCGACGGCGGACCTGAATTGGTCGATGGTGGCGGTACAGGCTCGCTCACGGGTTGCGGCAGCGCCGCCATGACGGTTCGGGCCTGCACTTGCGAGGTGCCGAGCAGCCACGTCTTGGCGGTGGCCGTGATGTTATGCGTGACGTCTAGCGAAACCAGCAGGACAGCCGCCGCTGCGGCGGCAGCGATGAGAAGACCACTCGTGAGCAACGAGCGGCCGAGCGAACGTTCGAGAGAACCTCGCCGATATTTCGCACCGCTGTCCTCGTCGAGAGGGTATGACAGGAACAGCGGGGCGGGCTCGTCTGTGTCGATGTCGGTATCCGATCGATACGACCGCTGGTAGCGATACTCTGCCAGCTCAGGATCATCGATATCTACGTCATGCGCCTGTCTCGGCGTGACGCGTGATGAAATATCCACCATTTTGACGCTTCCCGTTACACAATACGCAACGCATGGGGCATCTCTGGTTGTCTCTTGCTTCTTGTCGGCTTTCCCCGAGTGCCCGCTAACGGGAACTTACGCACTGCGAATGAGCCCAAAAAACGGCCCTGACCTGCGGGAATTGGGACTTATTTTGGTTCGATTATGGCAAAAATGCCCTATTCACTAAATTAAAAATGGTGATTTTGGGAATAAGTTCCGCATTCGGAACTAACCCGGTCAGTTAATTCACATAGTTAAATGAATTGGGGTCACGGGGTAAGTGCGCGTGATTCCGTAATAGGAGAGCGCGGCGCCTGGATGGCGCCACAACTCACGCGCGTGTCGCCTCTTTATGGATGCAGGATCACCTTGCCCATCGCCTTGCGGCCGGCGAGCACCTTCAGTGCTTCCGCCGTTTGCGACAGCGGGAAGGTGCGATCGACATGCGAAGAGATTTTTCCTTCGGCGGTCCACTGCACGAGCTTCTGCAGGTTCTTGCGGTTCTTCTCGGGGTTGAGCCGCGTCCACGCGCCCCAGAACACGCCGCGGATATCGCAGCCTTTGAGCAGCGCAAGGTTGAGCGGCATCTTCGGAATGTCGCCGGCGGCAAAGCCGATGACGAGAAAGCGGCCTTCCCAGGCGATGGCGCGGAGCGCAGCTTCGGCGTAGGTCCCGCCGACGGGATCGAAGATGATGTCGACGCCCTTGCCGCCGGTCAGCGCCTTTAGGCCCTCTTTCAGATCTTCCTTGGCGTAATTGAGCGTCAGCTCGGCGCCATGCTGCTTGGCAAACTCAAGCTTCTCGTCCGAGGAGGCGCAGGCGATCACCTTCAGGCCCATCAACTTGCCGAGCTCGCAGGCCGCAAGCCCCGTGCCGCCGGCGGCGCCAAGCACGGCCAGCGTCTCGCCCGGTTTCGGGCTCGCACGATCTTCCAGCGCGTGCAGCGCTGTGCCGTAGATGATGATGATCCCGGCGGCGCGATCGAAATCGAGATTGTCGGGAATCTTCACGATCGAATTCGCCGGCAGCGCGATCTTCTCGCGCGCGCCATTGTGGCCGCAGGAGGCGACCACGCGATCGCCGGGCTTGAGATCAGTGACGCCGTCGCCGACGCTCTCGATCACGCCGGCGACTTCTGCCGCGGGCGAGAACGGGAACGGCGGCTTGATCTGGTACTTGCCCTGGATCATCAGGATGTCGAAGAAATTCAGGGCCGCGGCTTTGATCGCGATCACCGCTTCGCCCGGTCCGGCCACGGGATCGGGCACGTCAGCCAGCACGAGATCGTCGGGTTGGCAATATTCTGTGCAGAGAATGGCTTTCATGGATGCACCTGATTTTCGGACACAGAAGGATTACTCGCTTCATGCCGGATTTGAAGCCGGGCGACAATACAACGCGGAGGGATCAAACAATGTTTGAAAAGAGCCTGCTGGCACACAAGCGGATCCTCGTCACCGGCGGCGGCTCCGGGCTTGGCGCAGCGATGGGGCGACGCTTTGCCGAGCTCGGCGCCGAACTGATCATCTGTGGCCGCAGGACGGAATTACTGCAGCACACGGCGACGAGATTGCGCGACGATCTCGGCGCCAAGGTCACTACAATCACATGCGACATCCGCGACGGCGCGGCGGTGGATGCGATGATGGACGCGATCTGGCAGGAAGCGCCGATCGACGTGCTCGTCAACAACGCGGCCGCAACCTTCATTGCACAGACTGAGCATCTCTCATTCCGTGCTGCGGACGCGATCCTGGCGCCGACGCTGCACGGCACGATGTATTGCACGCTTGCCGCCGGCAAGCGGTGGATCGAGAGCGGGCACAAAGGCGTCATCCTCTCGATCCTCTCGACCTCGACGATCACCGGGCGCGCCTTCACGGTGCCGTCAGCGATGGCGAAGTCGGCGGTGCTTGCGATGACCAAGAGCCTTGCCGTGGAATGGGGGCCAAAGGGCATCCGCACTGTCGCGATCGCGCCGGGCGCATTTCCGACGCCGGGAGCAACCGGCCAGCTCCGGCCCGAAGGGCGCGAGGAGAGCTGGGCGCACCGCAACCCGCTGGGCCGTCCCGGCGGGCACGGCGAGCTCGCCAACCTCGCGAGTTTCCTGATCTCCGACCAGGCCGGCTACATCAATGGCGAGATGGTGGTGCAGGACGGCGGGGCGCATTTGCGCAGCTCCGGGGCGGAGGACCTCCTGCATTGGACCGACGCGCAATGGGAACAGCAGCGCGCCTCGCGTACCAAAAGTTAATGCGGCGGAACCGCGCGCCATGCCCCTAACTACCTTCCCAAAAAGGCCTTTTCCGGCTATTGCATCGCGCCGGGGACGACGCCGGTTGGGCCATCTTCCAGTCACAATGATAGGGGAACCAGTTGTCCGTGCGGCAAATACTGACATCTCTGGTTGCAGGCGCCCTGCTTTGCGCGACGACTTCCCTTGCCGTGGCGCAGGGCGGTTCCCCCAAGGCGGCCACCAAGGGCGCGGCAAAGTCTGCGGCCCCGGCCAAGCCGGAGGGCGCTGCGGCGGCTGCCGCGGCCGGGGGCGCCGAACCGACCCTGATTGGCCAGTTCGGCACCTGGGGCGCCTATACCGCGACCCCGAACGGCAAGAAGGTGTGTTTTGCGCTGGCAAAACCGTCGTCGTCGAAGACCAATCCGCCGAATCGCCCGCGCGATCCGGCCTACGCCTTCGTCTCGACCCGTCCGGCGGAAAAGGTCATCAACGAAGTCTCGATCATGATCGGCTACACCCTGAAGCCCGGGTCGGAATCGACGCTCGAGGTCGGCGGCGGGTCGTATGCGATGTACACCCAGGGCGACGGGCTCTGGATCAAGAACGCCGCAGAAGAAGAGCGCATGGTCGAAGCCATGCGCAAGGCTGCGGACCTGACCGTGAAAGGCGTCTCGGCCAAGGGCACCGAGACGACGGACACGTTCTCGCTCAAGGGCCTGTCGCAGGCGCTCGATCGGCTGGCGCAGGACTGCCGGCGCTAATTCAGCCTGAAATCCGCGCATTTCCCGCCTTTCCAGCGCCTGCTGGAAGGCCTATGTGATGTTTCATGACCGACACCCTCACCAGCCAGAGCGATCGCGCCAGCACCGCGCTCGTGGAGAAAGTTCCGCTCGAGACCTATGTGCCGCCGGCCAAGCCGTCGCTGATCGGGCTGTCGCGCACGGAGATCGCCGAGCGGCTCGGCGAGATCGGTGTGCCGGCCTCGCAACGCAAGATGCGCACCCAGCAGCTCTGGCACTGGATCTATTTCCGCGGCGCCAAGAGCTTTGCCGAGATGACCAACGTCTCGAAGGAGATGCGCAGCGAGCTGGAGAAGCATTTTACCGTCGACCGGCCCGAAGTGGTCGCCGAGCAGATTTCGAACGACGGCACCCGCAAATGGCTGTTGCGGCTGCCCAGCGGCAATGATCTTGAGAAGCCGCATGAAGTCGAATGCGTCTATATCCCCGAGACCGATCGCGGCACGCTCTGCGTCTCCTCGCAGGTCGGCTGCACGCTGAATTGCGCCTTCTGCCACACTGGCACGCAGCGCCTGGTGCGTAACCTCACGGCCGGCGAGATCGTCGGCCAGGTGATGGTGGCGCGGGATCGGCTGAACGATTGGGCCGACCGCGAGAGCGGCGGCCGCCTCGTCACCAACGTCGTGATGATGGGCATGGGCGAGCCGCTCTACAATTTCGATGCGGTGCGCGATGCGTTGCTCATCGTTGCTGATAATGAAGGCATCGGCATCTCCCGCCGCCGCATCACGCTGTCGACCTCGGGCGTGGTGCCGAACATCATCCGCACCGGCGAGGAGATCGGCGTCATGCTCGCGATCTCGCTGCATGCCGTGCGCGACGAGTTGCGCAACGAATTGGTGCCGCTCAACCGCAAATTTCCGATTCAGGAATTGCTGCAGGCCTGCCGCGACTATCCCGGGGCCTCCAACGCGCGGCGCATCACCTTCGAATATGTGATGCTGAAGGGCATCAATGATTCGCTCGATGACGCCAAGCTGCTGGTGAAGCTGCTGAAGGGCATTCCGGCGAAGATCAACCTGATCCCGTTCAATCCCTGGCCGGGCACGCGTTACGAATGCTCGGACTGGGAGCAGATCGAGAAGTTCTCCGAATATATCTTCAACGCCGGCTATTCCTCGCCGGTGCGCACCCCGCGCGGCCGCGACATCCTCGCCGCCTGCGGCCAGTTGAAATCGGAGACCGAAAAACTCTCCGCCCGCGAGCGCCAGGCGCTGCGCGCAATGGCGATGACGGATTGAGACGATCTATGCACCGAAACTCGTCATGGCCGGGCTCGTCCCGGCCATCCACGTCTTTCCGAAGCTTCGAGGCAGGCGTGGATGCCCGGGTCAAGCCCGGGCATGACGGTGGAGAGTAGTGTCGCGGGTACGGTCTGACGGTGGAATGAAGCCATGGCACTGATCGGCCGCGTCTTCCTGATCCTGTTCGCTTTCCTTGCCTCCTGTCTGGTGG
The DNA here is from genome assembly GCF_055229415.2 of Bradyrhizobium sp. Leo114. Taxonomy (NCBI): domain Bacteria; kingdom Pseudomonadati; phylum Pseudomonadota; class Alphaproteobacteria; order Hyphomicrobiales; family Nitrobacteraceae; genus Bradyrhizobium; species Bradyrhizobium sp. Leo114. Next base: position 227,562 of record NZ_JBUYEN020000008.1, read on the forward strand.
CGGGCATGATCATCGTCGTGGCGGTGCTCTATCCGGAGCTGAGCGATATCGGCACCGGTCAGATCGATCAGAACGCCATCAACATCGTGCTCGGCTTCATCTTCATTTCCGGATTCGCGCTGCTGCCGGCGCTGATCGTGGTGCTGATCACGGAAGCCTTCAATGTCCGGGGCGCGCTGAGCTATGCGATCGGCGGCGCGATCGTCGGGGCCGCCTGTTATCTCGGCCTGGTTCCGTTCGACCCCGATACGTTCCGGTTCGAGGGCATCGTGCATCGCCATCTCGAGATCATGACCGGCGCCGGCATCGTCGCGGGTCTGGTGTACTGGCTGATTGCGGGCCGCACCGCCGGCGCCTGGCGCGAGCCGCCGCGCAAATTGCCGCCGCCCCCGCCACTGCCGTCACAATCCCGGCCGCAGCCGTGAATGGAGCTGTCATTGCGAGCCACCGGGTCGGCGCGAAGCGCCGCCCGACGACAGGCTCCGCGAAGCAATCCATGCAGCTGCGCGTGCGGAGAGGTGGATTGCTTCGTCGCTATCGCTCCCCGCAATGACGGTTGAATTCGGGGTTTCCACATCCCGCCGCCTCGGGTAAACCGCGCGCCATGAACCGGACCGGACTTTTCATCGCGCTGGGGCTTGCGGTCGTGATCGGGCTGTTGTTCGGGCTCTTTCCCGAACTCGACCTGAAGCTCGGTGCGCTGTTCTACGATGCCGCGCAAAAAACCTTTCCGCTGAAGCTGAACGCTGTCGCGTCGTTTGCGCGCGATGCGGCGATGTGGATCGCATGGGGATTTGCGCTGCCCGCGATCGCTGCGTTCGTCGTCAAGATGATCCGGCCCGACCGGCCGATGCTGATCTCGGGCCGCGCCGCGACGTTTCTCCTGGTGACGCTGCTGCTCTCCGCCGGCGTCCTCACCAACTTCACCTTCAAGACCTATTGGGGCCGGCCGCGACCGGTGGCGGTGACCGAGTTTGCCGGCGACAAGAGCTTCGTGCCGTGGTGGGATCCGCGCGGCACCTGCGGCCGCAACTGCTCGTTCTTCTCCGGCGAGGGGGCGACTGCGTTCTGGACCTATGCGCCGGCAGCGCTGGCGCCGCCGCAATGGCGCGCCCTGGCGTTTGCGGCGGCGACCGTGTTCGGTATCGCCACCAGCGCCCTGCGGATGGCCTTTGGCGGGCATTTCTTCACCGACGTCGCGATTGCCGGCATCGTGACCTACCTGGTGATCTGGCTCGCCTATGCCCTGATCTACCGCTGGCCGTCGACGCGGGTGACGGATGCCCAGGTTGATGCCGCGCTAACCCGGTTCGCGCGACGGTGGCGCCGGCGCGAGACGGACCCCAGGCCGTCGATATGAGCGACGTCATAAAGGCCGCCATTAATCACGTGCCCATCAGCGCGAAATTTGATATTCGCGCAACTTAACAGCAAACGACTTTACGACCGATTGGACGCTCCATGAGTACGATTTTGAAAAGCCTGCCCAAGGGCGAAAAAGTCGGCATCGCTTTCTCGGGCGGTCTCGACACCAGCGCAGCGCTGCTATGGATGAAACAGAAGGGCGCGCGCGTCTTTGCCTACACCGCGAACCTCGGCCAGCCCGACGAGTCCGACTACAACGAAATTCCGCGCAAGGCCATGGAGTTCGGCGCCGAGAAAGCCCGCCTCGTGGATTGCCGTATGCAATTGGTCCACGAAGGCATTGCCGCGATCCAATCCGGTGCCTTCCACATCTCGACCGGCGGCGCCACCTATTTCAACACCACCCCGCTCGGTCGCGCCGTGACTGGCACCATGCTGGTCTCGGCCATGAAGGAGGACGGGGTCAACATCTGGGGTGATGGCTCCACCTTCAAGGGCAACGATATCGAGCGGTTCTATCGCTACGGCCTGCTGACCAATTCGAACCTGAAGATCTACAAGCCCTGGCTCGACCAGCAATTCATCGACGAGCTCGGCGGCCGCGCGGAAATGTCGGCGTTCATGACCGCGCAAGGGTTCGCCTACAAGATGAGCGCCGAGAAGGCGTATTCGACCGACAGCAATCTCCTCGGTGCAACCCACGAGGCCAAGGATCTCGAGAGCCTGCAAAGCGGTATCAAGATCGTCAATCCGATCATGGGCGTGCCGTTCTGGCGCGACGACTGTGTCGTCAGGGCCGAACAGGTCACCGTGCGCTTCGAGGAAGGCCAGCCCGTCGCGCTGAACGGCCAGACTTTCCCGGACCCGGTGGCGCTGTTCCTCGAGGCCAACGCCATCGGCGGCAGGCATGGTCTTGGCATGAGCGACCAGATCGAGAACCGGATCATCGAGGCAAAGAGCCGCGGCATCTATGAAGCTCCCGGCATGGCGCTGCTGCACATCGCCTATGAGCGCCTGATCACCGGCATCCACAACGAAGACACCATCGAGCAGTACCGGATCAACGGCCTGCGCCTTGGCCGGCTGCTCTACCAGGGGCGGTGGTTCGATTCTCAGGCTCTCATGCTGCGCGAAACCGCCCAGCGTTGGGTGGCGCGCGCCATCACCGGTGAGGTGACGCTCGAGCTGCGCCGCGGCAACGACTATTCGATCTTGAACACCGAGAGCCCGAACCTGAGCTATCAGCCGGAGCGGCTGAGCATGGAGAAGGTGGAGGATGCGGCGTTCACGCCGGCGGACCGTATCGGCCAGCTCACAATGCGCAACCTCGACATCGCCGATACCCGCACCAAGCTGGATCTCTACGCGGAGACAGGCTTGCTGTCGCTCGGCGAGGGCTCGAACATCTTGAGGCTCGATAGCGACAAGAGCTGAAGCGTGTGAGCTCCGTAGCCCGGACTACGCTTGCGCTCCATCCGGGCTACGGACTGCGACGATCCATCGCCGGTATCCAGGCTCGATGTGTAATGGACGCGTCATTCGGCGCGGCTAGTCTCGTCGCCTGCGCGCCCGTGACCTCCGTACTGCAGCCGGACGGCGCGGGCGAACAATTGTGGGGCGCAAATCATGATCAAGCCATTTGCCGGTGCCGCTCTCCTCGTCCTGTTGTCCGGATCGCCGACGCTAGCCCAGACGATCTATCCGATCGACCGCGCCGACATCCTCGCCAGCGCCCATTTCGACTTCAAGGTCGAGTTTCCCGATCGCGTTGATCCGGCGAATGTGAAAGTCACGGTGAACGGCGCGGATTATTCCGCAGCGTTCGGCCAGCCCGGCACCTTCGTGGAGCACGAAGACGGCAAGGAGCAGTCGGCCCTGATCGTTCGCGACGTCGCATTGACCAAGCCCGGAAGCGTGAAGGTGGAAGTCTCTGACGGCGCACGCAGCCGCACTGTCGTGTGGTCGGTTTACGACACCGGTCCGCGCAAGGCCAAGAACGTGATCCTGTTCATCGGTGATGGACTGTCGCCGGCGCATCGGGTTGCGGCGCGTATGCTCTCCAAGGGAATTGCGGAAGGCAAAAGCCTCGGCAAGCTTGCCATCGACGACATGCCGCATATGGCGCTGGTTGCGACTGCCGGCTCCGATTCGATCATCACCGATTCGGCGAATGCGGCCAGCGCCTACGCCACGGGCCACAAGACCGCCGTCAACGCGTTGGGTGTCTACGCTGATCGCTCCACAAGCCCGTTCGATGATCCCAAGGTCGAAACCATCACCAGCGTCGCGAAGCGGCGGCTTGGTCTGGGCATCGGGATCGTCACCAACACCGAAGTCGAGGATGCCACACCGGCGGCAATGGTCGCGCATACCCGCCGCCGCGCCGCCTATGATGAGATCGTCGCGCAGCTCTTCGCCGCCAAGCCCGATGTCCTGATGGGAGGAGGCAGCGCGAATTTCCTGCCGCAAGCAGCAGCGGGAAAGCGCAAGGACGACATCGATTACATCGCCCGCTTTCGCGATGCCGGCTATCAGGTGGTGACGACAAAGTCCGAGCTTGATGCCTCGGCTGCGAAACCCGACACGAACAAGCTGCTGGGACTGTTTGCCTCCGGCAACATGGACGGCGTCCTGGACCGCAAGTTCCTCAAAGGCGGCAGCGTCGGCAAGTTTCCCGAACAGCCCGACCTGACCGAGCAGGTGCAGGCCGCGCTGAAAGTGCTGTCGAAGAACGATGCCGGCTTCTTCCTGATGGTGGAATCGGGACTGATCGACAAATACGCTCATCTCCTGGACATGGAGCGCGCGGTCTACGACACGATCATGCTCGACAATGCCGTTCGTTTTGCGCGCGACTGGGCGCAGGCCCGCGGCGACGACACCTTGATCCTGGTGGTGGCGGACCACAATCATCCCAACAGTCTTGTCGGCACCATCAATGACGACATGACTAAGACGCCCAACGTCCCGTTCCGCGAACGCGTCGGCGTCTATGACAAGGCGGGATTCCCCAACTATCCGGCTGCCGATGCGGAAGGCTATCCCTCGCGGGTGGATGTCAGCCGGCGGCTCGCGATTTTCTCGGCCAGCCTGCCGGACCATTACGAAACCTTCCGCCCCAAGCTCGATAACCCGAATGATCCGACGGCGAAGGGCGATGAGCCTGGGACTTTCAAAGCCAACGACAAATACAAGGACGTTCCGGGAGCCGTGCTACGCCCCGGCAATCTGCCGGCGATGATCGGCGCCAGCGTGCATTCGGGAGAAGACGTCATCCTGACAGCAACCGGCCCAGGCAGCGAACGCGTTCATGGTTCGATGGACAACACGGACGTCTTCCGTGTCATCGCCGATGCGCTGGGACTTGCCGCACCGGCGCCGTAGCCTCGCGAGCTCTTGTAGCGTGGGCGAAGCGAAGCGTGCCCGCGATCAACACTCCGCTCGGAGGCGGGCACGCTACGCTTTTGCCCATCCCGACAGGTTCTGCGTTCACGCCTCTGCGCGCGGGAGCCATCTGGAAGTCGCGACAATATGAGGCACCAGCCGGCCCAACCAAACCCGGCATTGGCCGACCTACCGGTGACAGCCCTTTTGATCACGGAGGCATCAATGGCCAAGTATCGGCACGACCTGCCACAGCGGCGCGGCGGCATCTTCCTGACCGACGGCGGCATGGAAACGACGCTGATCTTCCACCACAGCCTCGAGCTGCCGCACTTTGCCGCTTTCGTCCTGCTCGATTCCGCGGATGGTCGTGAGCACCTCAAGCGCTACTACGAGTCCTACCTTGCGATTGCGCGCGCGAAGGGCACCGGTTTCGTGCTCGACAGCCCGACCTGGCGCGCCAATCCGGATTGGGGCGTCAAGCTCGGCTACGACGCGGCTGCGCTGACATCGATCAACGTCCGTTCGATTGAGTTCCTGAACCATCTGCGAACCGGCTGGGAGCGGCCGAACATGCCCTGTGTCATCGATGGCGCGATCGGTCCGCGCGGCGATGGCTACAAAGCCGGCAACATGGATGCATCGGAGGCGGAAGCCTATCATGCGCCACAGATTGCCGCCTTCGCGGAAGGCGGCGCCGACATGGTGACGGCGTTCACGCTGAACGGGATCAATGAGGCGATCGGCATCGTCCACGCGGCCAAGGCACACGGTATTCCGGTGGCGATCTCCTTCACCGTCGAAACCGATGGTCGTCTGGTGAAGGGTGAAACGCTGCGTGAGGCGATCGAGGCTGTCGATCGCGCCACGCAAAACGGGCCGGAATATTTCCTGATCAACTGCGCGCATCCGTCCCATTTCGCAGGCGCGTTGAGCGCGGGCGACACGTGGGCCGGGCGCATCCATGGCGTCAGGGCCAATGCGTCGGCCAAGAGCCACCAGGAGCTCGACGAATCCGAGACGCTCGATGCCGGCGATCCCACCGATCTCGGCCGCCGCTATGTCGACCTCCGGCGCTCGTTTCCCGGCATGCACATTCTCGGCGGCTGCTGCGGCACCGACCATCGCCATGTCGCCGCGATCTGCGAAGCCTGCCTATAGCCGAGTGGCCCGCAATGACGGGCTCGTAGGATGGGTCGAGCGAAGCGAAACCCATCAAAAGTCTGAAGCGAATTCGTGGTCACTGTCGAAACAAAAATGGCCGGGATCGCTCCCGGCCATTTGTTCGAAATCGCTCGCCTCAGCGCGGTGTGCTGGGTGGTGGCAGTGAAGCGGTGCCGCCGTTGAGCAGCGGGGTGATGCGGCGGACAGTGACGCGCCGGTTGATGCGGCTCGGTCCGTCCGTCTGCTCCTTCAGATACTGCTTGCCGTAGCCCTGCGACGTCAGGTTCTCCGCCGGCACACCGAACTGCTGGGTCAGCAATTCAGCCGCGGACTGCGCACGGCGATCCGACAATGACAGATTGTCGACGTCGTTGCCGACCGCGTCGGTGTGTCCCTCGATCAGGAACACCTCGCGCGGGTTGCGCTGGATCGCGCGGTTGAGGCCGTCGGCGATCACCTGCAGCCGAGCCGCCTGGTCCGGCGGGATAGTCCACGATCCCGTCTCGAAGTTGATCGTGTTGACGTCGATGCTCGGCATTTGCATGCGAACATTGGGGCTGTAGCGGATCTCGTCGAGCGAATAGCGCCGTTCGATCCGTTGTACCGGCGGTGCCTCCATGGTCTCGTAGATCACGTCCGGCGACGCCTCCTGGGCGTCGACGATGTAGCGATCGTAGGGAATGTTGACCACGGGCGGCGGCACGTCGACATAGAAGCCGCCGACCGCCCGCGGATCGCGGTAGCTGTTGTCGATGATGACGATCTCGCGGCCGCCGGGGTCCCTGCGGATTCGCCGCAGCAGCGTGCCGTCCGCACCAACCACGGTGATCACCTCGCTGCCGTCGGGACGGACCACGACGGTGCGGGTTTCGCCGCCGATCGTCTCGCTCCGGATGTCGCGAGCGCCATAGCGGAAGCGATAGAGATCGTTGCCGCGGACGTACTCCTGCCCACTCGGGTCGCGGATGATGATGCGATCCGGCTCGGTGTAGACGGTACGGCCGCCTTCGACGACTTCCTGTCGCTGGTTGCGGAGGTCGGCGATTGTCGCGCCGATCACGGCGCCGGCCACCACGCCCGCACCGATCGCGAGCGGCGTCAGGTCACGCTGCGGCGGACGCGGCGGTGGTGGCAGCGGCGCTGCGACCGTAGGTGCCGCCCGGAAGGCCGGCGCAATCGTCGGCGGCGCGTATTGCGCCCTGTTGGGCGGGGGCGCTGCGGCGGGCGTGCCGGGGACGACGGTCGGCGCAGCGGCTCCGGGGGGAGGAGCTGCAGGCCGGGGCGGGAGGCCGGCTTGGGGCGGCGCAGTCGGAGTTCCGGCAGCGGGTGCGCCGGCAGGCGGTGTGCCTGCAGCCGGAGGCGGGCTCGCTGGCGTGCCGGCGGCAGGAGGTGTCGTCGTCGCTGCGCCAGGCCGCACCGGCGAAGGCGTCGGAGACGGGCTTCCCGCGGCCGGCGGCGTTGCGGGTGTCGGCGTTGCCGCAGGCGCAGGCCGAGTCTGCGTCGGCGTGGCGGTGGGGGCCGCCCCGGGCTGCTTGGCGCCGGCGGGCGGCGTGCCTGCAGCGGGAGGCTGGCTCGCCGGCGTACCGGCGGCGGGAGGTGTCGTCGTCGCCGCGCCAGGCCGTGCCGGCGAAGGAGTCGGAGACGGACTTCCCGCGGCTGGCGGCGTTGCGGGTGTCGGCGTTGCCGCAGGCGCGGGATGAGGCTGCGTCGGCGCAGGCGCGGGCTGCTTGGCGCCGGCGGGCGGCACCTCCTTTTGCGCGCCGCGCGGTGGCGTCGGAGTGGCTGGCGTCGTGGGCGCAGCGGGCGGCGTCGCCGCGGATGGAGGCGTGGGCGGCTGCGTGCGCGCCGGCGGCGCTGCAGTGGGCGGCGTCGGAGTATGCGGCGCTGCTGCCGGAGGCGGCGTCGGACGCGCCGGCGGAGCAGCAGACGGAGGTGGAGCTGTTGGTCGTTCCGGAGCAGCGGCTGGCGGCGGAGTCGGCCGTGCCGGGGCGGCAGGCGGGGGCGTTGGCCGCTCTGGAGCAGCGGCTGGAGGCGGAGTCGGCCGTGTCGGCGCGGCAGGCGGAGGCGTTGGTCGTTCCGGAGCGGCGGCCGGCGGCGGTGTCGGCCGTGCCGGCGCAGCAGCCGGAGGCGGTGGTGCCGGTCGCGCTGGCGCAGCGGCCGGTGGAGCGGACGGATGAGCAGGCGGAGCGGCGCCAGGCGGCTGCGGCGGTGCGGGCTGCTTTGGCGCGCCGGCCGGCGGCGCTGCCTTCGGTGGCTGCTTCGGCTTTCCGTCGGGGCCGAGTTCTTCCTTCGGCGCCGCTGCCTGTGCCACGACGAGTGGCGCGGTTTGCGCATGCGATGCGAAGCTGGCTAGCTGCGTCACCGTCAATGCGGTCGTGGCAAGCAGCACGAGGCGGAGGTTGGTCATGATTGCAGGTCCCGGGAAAGTTCTTGGTAAGGAAGGAGGATGGGCGGGGGCCGAATAGCTCGGCGGTCGGATCAACGGTTATTCGTTAGGCCGCAATGTGGCGGGCGACAAAGGGGAAAGGCTTTTTATTTCAGCGTTGCAATGACTTGCAAGCAAACTTGTTCATTGCTCATTCAGACGAGACTTGCAAATCGCGATCTCACCATTGTTGCTTGCGTGGTTCCGCGGCATCGGTCGGATTCGGCGGAGGCGGTCCGTTCGGCCCGCGAATCGGCAATTCATCCGGCAGCTTGCCGGGCAGTTCGTCAGGTACTGGCGGTTCGCCGGGCTCACGTGCCGGCGGCGGCACCTCAGGGCGCGGACTCCCCGGAGGGATTCCGGGAGGTGGTTCGCTCGGCGTGCCTGGTGTTGGCGGCGGAACCTCGGGCGGTTCGATCGGCATCTACGTAACCGTGCCGTTGTTTCCGATCGCGGCGCGCGGATCATCACGCGTCATGGTTCGCTCCGTTTCTGTTTCGGAAGAACGATAACGGCACGCATGCTGTGATGTTCCGGCGGTCCAAGCCCGGAACTATTCCGGCGCGTGGCAGACCGCTTCGATGTTGTGGCCGTCGGGGTCGAGCACGAACGCGCCGTAATAGTTGGGATGATAGTGCGCGCGGATACCGGGCGCGCCATTGTCGCGTCCGCCGGCTGCGATCGCTGCCTTGTAGAACGCATCCACGGTTGCGCGGTCCTTTGCCACGATCGCGACATGCAGCGGCTTTTCAAGCCCGCCTTCACCGCCGATCCAGAAATCCGGCTTGCCGCCCGCGCCGAAGCCGGCCGCCCGGTCAGCGCCGTTCTCCTGCGTGACTTTCATGATCAGCGTGTAGTCGAGCGGCGCGAGCGCCTGCTGATAGAACGCCAGGGAACGCTGATAGTCGGAAACCGGAAAACCGATGTGATCGATCATCAAGCAACTCCTTCGGCCTATCTGCCCTGATCAAACACCAGAAAGCCGGCCCGCGGGAAGTGCACCACCACCTCGCCGGCGCGGGGGTCGTGCCTGCGGATCGCGATATGCTGCGAAGACAGGGAAACGATCTCGCCGCTCACTTTGATCTTGCCGTAGTCATCGGGCATCACCTCGACCTGGTCGCCCGGCTTGCGGTGGTTGGGATCGTAAGGGTCGGCCAGCACGGTGGTCCGCGGCGCAGCATTGGCGGCGATGTCGAGCGCGGAGGCGGGCGAGATTTCCTTGCATGGCTTGTGCTCGATGGCGCGAATGCGCGCCTCCCATGATCGCGTGGCGGGGAACTCGAACAGCAGCTTGTCGAGGTCGGGAAGGTTGGTGCGCACGTACCAGATATTCATGTAGGCGTTGACGTCGCACAGGCTGGCGCTATCGCCGCACATCCAGCTATGGCCGTTGCGAAGCTGGGCTTCGATCCATTGCAGGTGGGCACGAAACTGATCGCGCATCTGCGGGATCGCTTCCCGCATGGCGGCAACATCAAATTTGGCGCCGCGCAGCTTTTCGCGGTCGTCGATGAACTCCTGCGGCACATTGTCGGCCACCGAGCCGAAGATCAGGTTGACGGTGTTCTGGAAGAACGGACGGTCGGTCCACATCGCGGTCGCGGCGGCAAGCCCGTAATACCCGCTCGGGAACAGCGTCGGCTGCGGATAGCGCCGTTCCAGTTCGCGGACGATGCATTGGGTGTCGCAGTAGATATCGGCGCCGATCTGCAGCACCGGGGTCCGCCGGTAGCCTCCCGTCAGCGGCATCAGATCCGGACGGGGCATGATCCGGGAAATCAGCACCGAGGTCCATGTCACGTTCTTCAGCGCCAGGATCAGGCGGATCTTCTCCGAGAACGGCGATTGAGGAAAATGATGGAGGATGACCGGGTAGTCGGGACTCATCGTTCCCTCCTGGATAGACGCCGACGGAAGGCTAACCCCGGCCTGGACCGGTTACAATGGACCGGCGCGCGTCAGGACGACGCCGCCGTCGGTGTTCGTGTTGGTTTCGGCCGGGAGACCTTGTGCAGCGCGTGCGAGAGCTGCTCGATCGAATACGGCTTTTGCAGGAAGTCGAATCCATAGCTGCCTCGCTGCGCCAGCACCTGGCTGTAGCCGCTGGTCAGCACGACCGGCAGGTCCGGGCAGCGGCGGCGGATTTCCTGGGCGAGCTCGACGCCGCTTATGCCGGGCATCGCGACGTCGGTGAACACCACGTCGAAGCGGGCGGCGTCGCCGGCCAGCGCGTCCAGCGCCTGCGTAGCGTTCTCGACCAGGGTCGCGGCGTAGCCGAGTTCGGCGAGCGCATCGGCCGTAAACCTGCCGACCTCGATATTGTCCTCGACCACCAGCACCGACATGCCGCTGCCGTCGACCGGCGGCGCATCCGCGGCCGCGAACTGCAATGTCGGACCCGTGGCCGCGGCGCGAGGCAGATAGAGCGTGAAGGTAGAGCCCTTGCCGACCTCGCTGACGACGACAATCTCGCCGCCGGACTGCTTGGCGAATCCGAATACCTGCGACAGCCCGAGCCCGGTGCCCTGACCGATCTGCTTGGTGGTGAAGAACGGCTCGAAGATGCGCCCGAGCTGATCCTGCGGAATGCCGATGCCGACGTCCCCGACCGCCACCGCGACATAGCCGTGCGGCGCCGGCGGATGGCCATCGGCAACGGGCAGTTCGGCTGCGCGACGCACCGCGATCGTCAGCCGGCCGGCACCATTCATGGCGTCACGGGCATTGACGGCCATGTTGATGATCGCGGTCTCGAACTGGCCGGCATCGGCGTTGATGAAGCAGGGTTCGTCCGGCAGCCTGGTGACGATCTCGATCCGCGGCCCGACCAGCGTTCCGATCATCTCGCCCAGCACCTGCACGCTCTGGCCGACGTCGAACAGTTCAGGCTTGAGCGTCTGTCGTCGGGCGAAGGCGAGCAGTTGGCCGGTCAGTTTCGAGGCCCGGTTGACCGTCTCCGAAATCGCATCGATGTAGCGCAGCCGCCGCTGCTCCGGAAGGTTCGGCCGCCGCAACATGTCGATGGAGGCGCGGATCACGGTCAGCAGATTGTTGAAGTCGTGCGCGACGCCACCGGTGAGCTGGCCGAGGGCCTCCAGCCGTTGCCCATGCTTCAGCGCCTCTTCGGCTTCCTGGCGTCTTTCGGCCTCCTCATGCAGGCGTCGCGTCCGCCGCAGCGCCAGAGCGAGCAGCAGGAACAACAGCGCGGTGGCGGGCACGCCGAAGATCAGGTGCTGGCCGATGGTCGCGAGCCAGCGCGCGCGGATCGCCGAGGTCTCGAGCCCCGCGCTGACATAGATAGGATATTCGGCGAGCCGCCGATAACCGAGACGGCGTTCGATGCCGTCGGCCGGCGAGGTGACGGTGATCAGGCCGCCATCGGGGATCGCGGCAAGCTTCTGCCCGACCGGTCCGTCAGGGTCGAGGCGGAACTCACGGTCGGCCGTCGGATAGCCAGCCAGCATCGCGCCGTCGGTGCGCCCGAGCGCGAAGAAGCTGCCGGGTTCGCGGCCGATCCGCGCGTAGAAATTCTCGAAATATTCGGGCAGCACCGATGCCTGGATCACGCCGGCAAAGTCGCCTGTCTCGGTCGACCGCCGACGGCTGACGCCGAAGAATGGTGCGCCCCGGTAGGGCGGCCGCGGCGTCAGCACGTCGCCGATATGGGTGCCGACGTCGCCGGCGGCATGGGCCCTGAAATACGCTCGGTCCGAGAAATCGATGTCGGGCGCCGGGGCCACCAGGCTGTTGACCAGAGCATGGCCCCTGGCGTCGAAGACCCACGCCGATTTCACCTGGGGCAGCGATGCCGTGAGCTGCTTCAGCCGCTCGTGCAGGCTCTCTTCACGCGAACGGATCGCGTCGTCGGGAAGGCCGCGAATGATTTCCGCGATCTCCGACAGGCTGCGGTCGATGGTCTCGAACACTTTCAGCGCGTGCTCGTGCGCGACATCGAGCGTGCGCTCGATTTCCCGGTCGGCGGCCTGGTTGATTGAATTCCAGGAGATCACCGAAGCAAAAACAAAGAGCGCCAGCGGAAGGGCCAGGGAAGCGGCCATCATCCATTGCAACAACTTCAGCGAATGGCGTTGTGCGGTCTGCACGGGCACTCCGGATCCTCCGCAACCTTAACGCAAAATTCGGCTCGGAAGGAAGGGGAGCTGACGCGGCTTGCTGGCCGCCATCGCCGCCAGTTCCGTCCCTCGCATCACAAGCTATCGTGCATTATGGAAAGCTGGCGCGTGCTTCGGAAAGATAAGGATGAGCCGCCCGGGCACACTCGCGTGCCATGCGCCGGACCCGGGCCGAGCTAGAAATGGAGATCGTATATGGCCGAGAGCCGTCCCCCCTTTCCACCCTTCACCCATGAGACTGCCGTGCAGAAAGTGCGCGGCGCGGAAGACGGCTGGAATTCCTGTAATCCGGAAAAGGTGTCGCTCGCCTACAGCCCGGACAGCTACTGGCGAAACCGGTCGGAATTCATCAACGGCCGCGCCGAGATCGTCGCGTTTCTCACGCGGAAATGGGTCAAGGAGCTCGACTACCGCCTGATCAAGGAGCTCTGGGCGTTCACCGAGAACCGGATCGCCGTACGTTTCGCCTATGAGTGGCACGACGATTCCGGAAACTGGTTTCGCTCCTACGGCAACGAGAACTGGGAATTTGCCGAGAACGGGCTGATGCAAAAACGGTTCGCCTGCATCAACGATCTCCCCATCAAGGAGTCCGATCGCAAATACCACTGGGACCGTTCGGGACCTCGTCCCGCCAATCACCCGGGGCTTTCCGACCTCGGGCTTTGAACGTCTCTGTTCGAAGTGGCAACCCACGCTCCATGGCACGCGTCGATGATCTATCGACGCGCCGGAGTGCCTATTGCTTAGGCGGTGCAAGAACAGATCGTCGGGTCGTTCGCCCGCAGTTCATCACGGCTAGCTGGTCGGTTCTTACAACCGCAACTCTTCTCCCGAATGATTGAAATCACGCTGTAGCAAGCCGCGCCGATTCTGGCCGCTCCATATCGGAAGGAGGTCAGCCGATGACACCAACGGCAATCGAAGCTTTGGAGAGCAATCATGCGTGAGATGATCGGAGCAGTGCTTCTGGCAGCTTTACTCTCTGGTCGCACGGCCACGGCCGAGACGGTGGGACTGGCGAAACCATCGCCCTCGGCCGTCTCGTCAGGCATGTCCGATGCCTCATCACGGACGTTAGGTCTGCCGTGGCCTGCGCCGGTCGGCCATCGTCAGCCCCATGCGAAGGACCTGCCGTCGCAGAACACGAACGAGCTCGAGCAAATCAGCGAAGAGGATCGCGCTGTCGATCGCAAGCTCACGATCTGCCACGGCTGTTGAGTTTCGTGCGCCGCATCTGTGGTCCCGTGCGTCCTGGCCGGTGTGACGCACGGGACAACATTTCGAATGTAACTCATCTCCGATTCGTTGAAACGATCCTGTAGCTCCGCAACGTCATTGAAGCCGGCAACCACATCAATCCTCTTCCGCCACGACGTGCTTCGTCCGTCTGCCCGCAGATCGCGGATAAATCATATGACATGCGTGATTTCGGCCCGGCCGATGCGACGACATCCGAATTTGGCGTGACAAAAGGCGCGCCGAATGGACCTCAACTCTCTTCAGACCTTTGTCGCTGTCGTGCGGGCTGGCGGATTTGCGGCGGCCGCACGTCAGACCAACACCCCGCGCTCGTCCGTCAGTTTGCGCATCCGGACCTTGGAAAGGACACTCGGCGTGCGCCTTTTCAAGCGTTCGACTCGCGCTTTCTCGCTCACCACGGAAGGCGCCGAACTGTACGGACGCTCTGCGGAGGCTCTGGCCTCCCTCGCCGGCGCGCTCGACGGCCTGGGCAAGGCAGGCAGCCCCTATGGCGGTGGAATCCGTCTTACGGTGCCGGCGGATTTTCCGCCCGGGCTCATTGCCGGCGCCGTTTCCGAATTCCGTGAAGCGCATCCCGCCGTGCGGTTCGAGGTGCTGCTCACGAACGACGTGCTCGACCTCGTCTCCGAAAACATCGACGTCGCCCTTCGCATCGGCGCTTCCAACCCGCAGGGAGCGCTTGTCAGGGGCGTTCTGGACATGGAGTTCGGCCTCTATGGCAGCGCCGAATATCTGCGCAGGAACGGCGAGCCGGCCAACATACACGCGGTGAGCACGCTGATTGGTCCCGAACGGCCCGAGCTGCGTCGCCTGCTGTCCCGTGCTCTCAAGAACGGGGTCGAGTTCCCGCAATTCCAACTCGCGGTGGACAGTTTCGCCCTGGTGCGTGAGTTCGTCTTGCTGCATCAAGGCGTCGGGCTGCTGCCGCAATCGCTGTGCCAAGCCGAGCTTGCGTCGAAAGCCGTTTTACCCGTGCTGCCGAACCTGTTCTCGGGATCGATCCGGCTGCATCTCACCTTTCCCTCGCGCGCCGACCTCAATCCCAAGGTCAATGCGTTCGCGCAAGTCCTGGCGCGCCACCTGGAGGCTGCGGCGGCCGGACAGTGACGCGCCCGATTGGCCAGTATCCTGGCCGCTCTGTCCGGACCGGCAGGGCTACTCAGGGCGGGCGCGGTCGCTACATGCGGTTTGTCAGATCGCAACCTTGCCCTGGAGCGAACATGCAAGCCGATATCACCACGGAATTCGAAACGACAGAATTCGCCGGGATCACCACCGGGATCATCAACCCCTATCCGAGCCCCTTCACGATCCTCGACATGACGATCAAGCCCGGCACCGGCGCACCCGCGCACATCTCCGCCACCGAAGACAAGCTCTTCATCGTGATCGCAGGCCAACTGAAATACCTCATCGGCGACCGCACCGCCGTGGCAGGGCCGGGCGCACGCGTCCTGGTCCCGAGAGGCACGGTTCACGGCTTCACCAATGTCGGGGACGCCGACGCGCGACATATTCTGGTGTCCACGCCGCGCCGCCACGAAGAATTCTTCCGCGACCTGCACGGCATTCCCGATCCCCGGGAGGAGCATATGGATCTCTTGCCCGGCATCGCGGCACGCCACGATCAGGCGATCGTCGGGCCTCTTCCTTAAGTTCTCTGCACTCGGCCTGCGCCTGATGGCCGCAGGCGCGGGCCGGTTTTCACTATCGGTTTTCTACCGAAGTTGGAAAACAGCTGGGCAGGAAGATCGGCGAATTGATCGTAGCCACCCAGCTTCACGGCGTGGAAGCCGCGGCGAAACCCTGACGGCGAGGTGTTCGGCCGCGACCAGCTTTCATCGTCGACCGCCAAGTGCTTACAGCCTTTTCGGTGGCGCTAGTCTGGCTTGCCACCGCAGAGTTCTACAACTAAGCTACGAAAATACCGGGCGTCAGAACGGCGCCCCTGTATTTTACGGAGGGCTTCGCTATGGCAGGTATCTTCCGGGACGCTAATCTCCAAGAAAGAGTTGCTGATTTTTCTTATCAGAACGATGCCCTCGCACAGTTGATCGTCGAGGCGTGGACCGATCCAGATTTTGAAAAGTGGTTGACGACGCGGCAGTCGGACGGCACCTCGCCAAACGCCAAGGCGTCGCTCGAGGCCCGGGGCATATTCCTCGCGAACCCCATCGTGTTCACGGAAGAAGAGTATAATGACGGCTGTCACAACCCGGACCCTGATGGGACCGGAGTCATTTTCGTGGTGCCGGACCGATCGCGCGTCGAGCAGCCTCCGCATCACCTGTCTCTGCTCGAGACAGCGCGCTTGCTGATGGCCATTACGCCAAACGGAATCTAGCGCAGTCGAGATTGGCCTGAGCTGTTTTTTTGGCGAGTTTCGCGCGCACCGTGCGGGAAACGTTGCGCGCGCGACCGCTCGGATATGGAGGTGTGGAATGGCGCCCCTGGTCACGGAGTGGGTCAGCGTTAGCGGCAATATTTCGATCATCGCTCGCGAGTCCGGGGAGGTCTGGTTTCATCTCCCGGGCGGCACAAAGGAATACGCAGATCCGTTTGCGACGCCTATGACGGGCGTCGGCGCCAGGGGCAGCACGATCGGGCTGCTCGACGGCGCGATCAATCTCGGATTTTCCAGAATTGAAAAGCGCCTCGCCAGCCCGGCGCCGACGCTTGTCGGCTACATCATCGCCATCGTGGGCGCCTACCACACGTCTGTCCACACGCCGCGAAATCTCCAGCGCGCCGCCAGGCGATTCAACGAACTGGGGCGGCCGGAAGTGGCGGCTTATCTTGAAGAACGTGCGCGCGAGGAGACTGGTCACGACCGGCTTGCGCTCAAGGATCTTCGCGCGCTGGGCCTGCCCGCCGAGCGATTGGTCGCCAACTTCATTCCCGACGGCATCAAGCCGCTCTGCGAGCGGTTCGATGAGCTCTGCGTCGAGGACTACCCGATCGGCTGCATCGGCTATTCCTACTGTCTGGAACGCATCGCCGCGCTCAAGCAGAAGACCGATATCGAGAAGGTGCAGGCACTATGCCCTGACGGCGTCGATGCGACCCGCTTTCTCCGAAGTCACAGTTGCCTTGGGAGCGAGGTTGCCCATGTGGAAGAGACGATCGAGTTCGTCGCGTCGCTTCCTCCGAGCGACCGCATCAGGGTCGTCCAGGAGACGTATGAATCGGCATTGATCATGGCGGAGGGATATAATCACGAGCTCCTCAAATCCGAGGCGGAGATGCTCGACGAGCTTCAGCAGGCGGCCGGAGAGGCGCTTCCGTATCGTCTGAGCAGGGCCTTCGTACAGTAAGAGGCGCGGTGCTCGGCCCTCGGCGTGAGCAGAACGGCACGGCAGTCGTCGCAGTCTGGCGTGCCTCGAGCGACAAGAGACGAGGGCCTCTGCAATGGCGAGGACAACCACCGAGGTGACCGACTGGCTGTGTGGACACGGCCTGGGGCAGTACGCCCAAACCTTCGCCGACAATAATATCGAATACTCCGTCCTTCCGGATCTGACCGACAATGATCTCAGGAAGCTCGGCGTTATTTCGTTAGGCCATCGCAAGAAGCTGCTGAAGGCCATCGAAGCATTGACGGCAGCGAAGTTCGGCATCGCGTCCGCCTCGGTCGTGCCGCAGCGCGAGGCCGAGTTCCGTCAGATCACGGTGATGTTCAGCGATCTGGTGGGGTCCACGCAGCTTTCGGAGGCGCTGGACCCGGAGGATCTGCAAAAACTCATTGACGCGTATCGGGGCGAATGCAGCACCGCGATCCGGCGCTACGGAGGCGAGGTCGCGCGCTACTTCGGCGACGGCGCGATGGCGTTCTTCGGTTGGCCCTATGCGCATGAGGATGACGCAGTTCGTGCCACGCATGCGGCGCTGGAGATCGTTTCCAGAGTTGCGACCATTCCAGGGCCGGTCACCCTGACGTGCCGGGTGGGTGTCTGCTCCGGCCCCGTCGTGGTCGGCGAAACCGGAGAGAGCGGCACGTGGTCGATGGACGCGGTGGGCGAGACGCCGAATATCGCCGCGCGTCTGCAGACGCTTGCGGCCGCCAATACGGTGGTCGTTTCGGAATCGACCAGACGGCTTGTTTCGGCCGCGTTTGATTTTCAGGACCTCGGTCTCCAGGAGCTCAAAGGTGTAACCGAATCCGTTCACGTCTATCGCGTGCTCTCGGCAAAGCACACCACGAGCCGCTTCGAGGCCGCGCATGCGGGTTCCCTTACGCCACTGATCGGGCGCTCGAGCGAGCTTTCCCTGCTGCTCGACAGGTGGCAGAAAGCCAAGGAAGCCGACGGCCAGGTCGTGTTTCTTTCGGGCATTCCCGGAGTCGGGAAATCGAGGCTTCTCCACGAACTGAAATCGCGTGTCGAGGATGAGCCGCACGTCCTGCTTCACCATCAGTGCTCGCCCTATCACAGTCAGAGCGCGTTCTTTCCCGTGATCGAGCAGATCGAACAGGCGGCCCAACTGACGGCTCGCGAGCCCGATACCGACAAGCTTGCAAAGCTCAAGGCCTACCTTCCGCGCCCGATTGACGGCTCGGCAGAGCCGGTCGCCCTGATCGCTAAACTGTTGTCGATCCCGCTGGAAGATGACCTCGAACTGTCAGGACTGACGCCGCGGCAAGTGAAGAACAGGACGATCTCTACGCTTGTTGACATCCTCTTGGCATTTTCCATCCGGCGCCCGACGCTGTGCATTTTCGAGGACGCGCATTGGCTTGACGCGTCGACCCTTGAGCTGCTCGAACTGGCCACCAGCCGCATCGACCGCGCCCGCGTGCTGCTGATCGTATCCTGCCGGCCCGAATTTCGCCCCGCGTGGATCACTCACGCGAACACCACTCTGCACTCGCTCACCCGGCTGTCGCATAGCGAGGTCAGGGCGATGATCCGGGAGCTCCTGAGCGGCGCGAGCATGCCCCAGCCGTTGCTCGACCAGATCGTCGAAAAGGCCGATGGCGTCCCGCTATTCATCGAGGAACTGACAAACAGCACGTTGAGCGCGCCTTTGCGAAGCCGAGGTGCCGTCGAGCGCAAGGCGCAGCCGGCCTTGCTCCGCGTTCCGGACACGCTAAGCGACGCCCTGATGGAACGGCTCGACCGGGTCGCGCCGAGCCGCCGGCTTGCGCAGATCGCGGCCGTGATCGGACGAGAGTTTTCCTATGACCTCTTGTCGGCTGCATCGCAGGTCGACGAGGAGGATATGCTGTCGGCGCTCTCATTGCTCGAACACGCTGATATCATCTACCGGGTCGACGTTTCGCCGTTCGTCCGTTTCGCCTTCAAGCACGTGCTGCTGCGCGATGCGATCTACGACTCCCTGCTCAAAAGCAAGCGGCTGCAGTTTCACGCCGACATCGCGACGATCCTGGAGCATGATTTCCCGGAGCTTGCCGAAAATCAGCCCGAGGTTCTCGCCTATCATCATCAGGAGGCCGGCAATCATCCGCTTGCCATTCGCTGCTGGTTCAAGTCCGGGCAACGCGCGCTAGCGCATTCGGCCAATGTCGAGGCCATCGCCAATTTTCGAAAGGCGCTTCAGCTTCTGAGCGGCCTGCCGGACTCACTCGAGCGGACCAGGCAGGAGATCGACATCCAACTGGCGTTGGGCATACCGCTCATCGCGGTGCAGGGCTATGCCTCCGCTGATACCCGCGAAGCCTTTTCGCAGGCGCGGGCCCTGTGCCTGCGGCTCGGCAATATTCCCGAATATTTCCAGGCGCTGTTCGGGTTGTGGGGAAATTCCTGGATGTCCGGCAAGAATGATGAAGCGCTCGCCATGGCCGATGAGTTCATGTCGCGAACCCAGGCGTTGCCGGACGCCGTGCCGCGCATGGTCGCTCATCGAATGATGGGCAGCACGCTATTGACGATCGGGAACTTTCGATCGTCGGTGGACCATTTCGAGGAGTCGATCAAGCTTTCGATGAACAAGGGCAGGCCGCCGCTATACCATCTCTACATGGTCGAGCCGCAGGCGGCCTCGCTCCTGCTGCTGTCCTGGGACTTGTGGTTCCTCGGCTATCCCGACCAGGCGCTCGCGCGCGTCTCGGAGGCGCTTGCCTTGGCACGGGATCTTCGCCACCCCTACACCATAGCGTTCGCGCATTACATGACCTCAGTCGTGCACCTGTTGCGCGGCGAGGCCGATCTCGCCTTCGAGAACGCCGAAAAGAGCTTCGAGGTGTCGCGGGAGCAGCGGTTTTCGCTCTATGCAATCCTGTCGCGAATTTCGCGCGGCCGGGCCGTCGGCGACCTCGGCCGGATCGAAGAGGCTCGCGCCGAGATTGCCCGAGGACTCGATGAGGCCCGGCAGAACAATGTCGGCTTCATGTTGCCGATGATGGAGAGCTGGCTTGCGGAGATGCACGCAAGGGCAGGAGAAAACGAGTACGCGCTATGGATCGTCGAGCAGACCCTGACCAATCTCGATGACGTGACCGGCAGGTCATGGGAATCGGAATTGCATCGGCAAAAGGCGCAGCTTCTTCTGGCGATCGACCCCTCGAACATTCTGGAAGCCGAATCGTGCCTGACGAAGTCCATCGAAGTGGCCTGCGGTCAAAGCGCGAAATCCTTGGAGCTGCGCGCCTCTATGGATCTCGCCGAACTCTGGCGCACGCAAGGAAAGCTTGAGGCGTCGCGCGCGCTATTGGAGCCGATCTGCTGCTGGTTCGATGAGGGCGCCGAGACGGCCGACCTCAGAAGGGCGCGCGCCGTTCAAGCTGCGGTGCGCTGATCCTCACGCGCGATGGCCGCGGATGTGGGGAACGGAGGATTTCAAGGTACTGCTTGCACCGACGACGCGCCCTATTGAGGGGAGCAAAGCAAAATGGCAAGGGAGAGGAACAGATCGACTTTCACGGTAGGGGCTTCTCGGCGGTATGTTCGGTTCTCTCGTCCTGCTCGCGCATGGCATCATCTATTTCATTGTCATGGGGAGCATTTTCAGAGCAAGGCAGAGCATCGGAGTTGGTGTTTTTTTCTGCCTCCTCGGCACGATGCACTTCCTCGAGACCTATTTAGCCGCGACCTTCTTCATCGAACTGCCCTTCGGGCTGATCTCGCCGGGA
Source organism: Bradyrhizobium sp. Leo114 (assembly GCF_055229415.2). NCBI lineage: Bacteria > Pseudomonadati > Pseudomonadota > Alphaproteobacteria > Hyphomicrobiales > Nitrobacteraceae > Bradyrhizobium > Bradyrhizobium sp. Leo114. The sequence goes on from NZ_JBUYEN020000008.1 coordinate 248,386, forward strand.
TCCACCGTGATGTTCACGGGCAAGCTCGCCTTTTTCCTGCTGCTTTACATCAAGGAAGACGCCGAGGTGATGCGGCAGCCGATCTACGGCCTCCTGAGCGGCAACATTCTGATGATCGCGCTAGGGCTTCTCCTGCGCCTCTATAGCAATCCCGCGAGCTTGCCAGGCTATAATCCGGATCTCCGCTTCATCGACCAAATGGGCTTGCTCATGGTCTGGGGCAGCCTATTGCTGTTCATCGATCTGATCGCCCTTGTCATCATTTATGAACGGCTTGGAAAATTGGTGACGACCACCGTTCCCGGGCGGATCTTCATCAGCCTGGCGCTTGTGTTGAGCTTCGACCAGGCTTTCTTCTACCTGGGGCTGCATCATCTTACCGGCGTGCCAGAATCGGCATTCTACGGCGGGTGGATCGCCAAGGTCGCCGCGGCTGCCTTCTTCAGCCTCATGATGACCGCATATCTCCGCATCTTTGAACGAGAGCCTCTTCCCGTGCAATCGCGTCGCGCCGCGGACGTGTTCGATCGCCTGACTTACCGGCATCGCTACGAGAAGCTTGCTGAGCGAGTTGGCAGGGATGCGCTGACAGGACTTCAGGATCGTGGGCAGTTCGATGCGAAAGGGGCGGCAATGCTGCAGGCTGCTTCGCAATCGGGCCTGTCACTTAGTCTCATGATGATCGACATCGACCACTTCAAGTCGATCAACGACAGCCGTGGCCACGTCGTCGGCGATGGAGTGATCCGCAAGGTGGCCGAGACGATTGTCGCCTCAAAGCGTGAGGGTGACGAGCTGTTTCGATATGGCGGGGAAGAGTTCGCATTGCTGTGCCCGCAGATGCCCCCAGGCGCCATGGCGCTGGCAGAACGCATTCGGGCGGCTGTGGCCGACAGCACTCATCCAGAACTGCAGCGGCCGGTGACGGTCAGCATCGGCATCGCCACGTTTCCAACGCATGCCAGGGTTTTTCGAGAGCTGCTCGAGAAGGCGGATGCTGCTCTTTATCGGGCGAAGGCGTCGGGCAGGAACGGGGTTGTCGGCGCGGACGCTTAAATGTTTGATGACCGCTTTCGAGGGTAGACCGGTACCCCGAATGAGCGAAGACGACCCGCGCTTTTGACCCGTTGCGCGAGTTATCGCAGGCCGTCCTCCCTATAACGTTCGCCGGCGGCTTACATCTGCCGCTCGACCAGCTTCAGCTTGAGCTCGGCGATCGCTTCCGAGGGGTTGAGGCCCTTGGGGCAGGCCTTGGCGCAGTTCATGATGGTGTGGCAGCGATAGAGCCGGAACGGGTCCTCGAGATTGTCGAGCCGTTCGCCGGTGGCCTCATCGCGGCTGTCCGTGACCCAGCGCGTGGCCTGCAGCAGCGCGGCGGGACCGAGGAAGCGCTCGCTGTTCCACCAGTAGCTCGGGCACGAGGTCGAGCAGCAGGCGCAGAGGATGCACTCGTAGAGGCCGTCGAGCTTCTCGCGGTCCTCGTGGCTCTGCTTCCATTCCTTCTGCGGCGTCGGCGTTGTGGTTTTCAGCCACGGCTCGATCGAGGCGTATTGCGCGTAGAAATTGGTGAGGTCGGGGACAAGGTCCTTCACCACCGGCTGGTGCGGCAGCGGGTTGACCTTCACCGCGCCGTCTTTGACGTCGTGCATCGACTTGGTGCAGGCGAGCGTGTTCTGGCCGTCGATGTTCATGGCGCAGGAGCCGCACACGCCTTCGCGGCAGGAGCGGCGGAACGTCAGCGTCGGGTCGATGTGGTTCTTGATCCAGATCAGGCCGTCCAAAACCATCGGCCCGCAATCGTTGATGTCGACATGATAGGTGTCGACGCTCGGATTCTTGCCGTCGTCCGGATTCCAGCGATAGATCTTGAACTCGCGCGTCTCGGTCGCGCCGGCCGGTTTCGGCCAGGTCTTGCCGCCTGAGATCTTCGAGTTCTTCGGAAGCGCGAATTCAACCATGCTTGCTAGCCTTCGCTGTCGTCATCAATACACACGCGCCTTGGGCGGGATGTACTGTACGTCGTTGGTCATCGTGTAATCGTGCACCGGGCGGAACTCGATCGTGGTGTTGCCCTTCTGATCAAGCCAGGCCAGCGTGTGCTTCATCCAGTTCTTGTCGTCGCGATCAGGGAAATCCTCGCGGGCATGGGCGCCGCGGCTCTCGGTGCGGTTGGCGGCCGAATCCATGGTGACGACGGCCTGCACGATCAGATTGTCGAATTCCAGCGTCTCGATCAGGTCGGAATTCCACACCAGCGAGCGGTCGGAGACGGCGATGTCGCCAATGCCGCCATGCACCTTGTGGATCAGGTTCTTGCCTTCCTGCAGCACTTCGCCGGTGCGGAACACCGCGCAATTGGTCTGCATCACATGCTGCATGCTGTCGCGCAGCTTCGCCGTCGGCGTGCCGCCCGAGGCGTAGCGGAAATGGTCGAGCCGGCCGAGCGCCATCTCGGCGGAATCCTTCGGCAGTTCCGGCTGCTTGCCATTGGCGGTGAGTTTTTCGGCGCAGCGCAGCGCGGCGGCGCGGCCGAACACCACAAGGTCGATCAGTGAGTTGGAGCCGAGCCGGTTGGCGCCGTGCACGGAGACGCACGCGGCCTCGCCGATCGCCATCAGGCCGGGGACCACCGCATTGTCATCGCCGTCCCGCTTCGTCAGCACTTCGGCATGGAAGTTGGTGGGGATGCCGCCCATGTTGTAGTGCACGGTCGGCACGATCGGGATCGGCTCGCGGGTGACGTCGACATTGGCGAAGATTCGTGCCGATTCGGAGATGCCGGGCAGCCGCTCCGCCAGCACCTTCGGATCGAGATGATCGAGGTGCAGGTAGATGTGGTCCTTCTTCTTGCCGACGCCGCGGCCTTCGCGGATCTCGATGGTCATCGCGCGCGAGACCACGTCGCGCGAGGCGAGGTCCTTGGCCGATGGCGCATAGCGCTCCATGAAGCGCTCGCCCTCGGAATTGACGAGATAGCCGCCTTCGCCGCGGGCGCCCTCGGTGACGAGGCAGCCGGCGCCGTAGATCCCGGTCGGGTGGAACTGCACGAACTCCATGTCCTGCAGCGGCAGGCCGGCGCGCAGCACCATGCCGCCGCCGTCGCCGGTGCAGGTATGGGCCGAGGTGCAGGAGGCATAGGCGCGGCCATAGCCGCCGGTGGCGAGGATCGTGGTCTGGGCGCGGAAGCGATGCAGCGTGCCGTCGTCGAGCTTGATCGCGATCACGCCGCGGCAGACGCCCTGGTCGTCCATGATCAGGTCGATGGCGAAGAACTCGATGAAGAACTCGGCGGCGTGCCGGAGCGACTGGCCGTACATCGTGTGCAGCATCGCGTGGCCGGTGCGGTCGGCGGCGGCGCAAGTGCGCTGCGCCTGGCCCTTGCCGTAGTCGATCGTCATGCCGCCGAACGGGCGCTGGTAGATCTTGCCGTCCTCGGTGCGCGAGAACGGCACGCCCCAATGCTCGAGCTCGTAGACCGCCTCCGGCGCGTTGCGCACCATGTATTCGATCGCGTCCTGGTCCCCCAACCAGTCCGACCCCTTGACGGTGTCGTACATGTGCCAGCGCCAGTCGTCCTGATGCATGTTGCCGAGCGAGGCCGAGATGCCGCCCTGCGCCGCGACCGTGTGCGAGCGGGTCGGAAACACCTTGGTGATGCAGGCGGTGCGCAGGCCCGCTTCCGAGCAGCCGACCACCGCGCGCAGGCCGGCGCCGCCGGCGCCGACCACGACGACGTCATAGGTGTGGTCTTCGATCGGATAGGCTTTGCCGTTCGTGGCCGGGCCACTGCCATTGGTGGCCTTGCCGTTACCTTCAGCGGCCATGGTTCATACTCCCGAGGATAATTTAAGGAGCGCGTAGATCGAGGCCAAGGCCACCGCAGCGCAGAAGAAATTGTTGGCCATGATGCTGGCGAGCTTCAGCTTCTCGTTATGCACATAGTCCTCGATCACGACCTGCATGCCGATCTTCATGTGCCAGGTGCTGGCGACGATGAAGAGCAAGAGGATGATCGCGATCGGCAGCGAGCCGAGGATCTGTGTCGCGCCCGCATGGTTGCGGCCGACCAGCGTCAGGATCACGAACAGCACCGGCACGATCAGCAGCGTCATCGCGACAGCGGTGAGGCGCTGGCGCCAGAAATCGGTGGTGCCGGAATGCGAGGCGCCGAGATTGCGGACGCGGCCGAGCGGCGTGCGCATCGAGGAACGAGAGTCGCTCATCGTCCGCCTCCGATCGCGTAAGCGATGATCCAGATCAGCACCGTGAGCACGATGCCGCCGATCAGCGCGGCCCAGGTCAGGGCTTCCCGTTCATTGGCCTTGAAGCCGTAGCCCAAGTCCCACACGAAATGCCTGATGCCGCTGAGCAGATGGTGCATCAGCGCCCATGTGTAGCCGAACACGATCAGCTTGCCGATGAAGCTGCCGGTGAAAGCCTGCAGATTGGCGTAGGCGCTGGGGCCGGAGGCCGCCGCGATCAGCCACCAGGCGAGCAGCAGCGTGCCGGCATAAAGCGCTATTCCCGTGGCGCGATGGACGATGGAAAGCGCCATCGTCAGGGTCCAGCGATAGGTCTGTATATGGGGCGAGAGCGGTCGTTCGATCCTGGCGGTCATCAGCGACTTTGAGTTTGGTGGGACCGCGGCCGGCCCATCGGGGAGCGCGGTAGATAAATTCTATTTACGGAGTCGAACCTTACAGCGCAACGGCCAAATGCCTGCAAAACGAACGGGTATTCATTGCTACACCATTGATGAAGCAAGCCGATCAGGGGCTTGGTATACCAGGGCGGTCGATCCAGTCCAAGAAGCGAATTCTGATTCCGTTATAAGGCTGCGACTGCATGCGCGCCGAACGGGTCGGCGGCTCGCCATCGCTCAACCAGATAATCGACAAATGCCCTCGTCTTTGGCGACGCAAGCCGCGATGGCTGAAACACGAGGTGCAACGGCGTGGGCGGCGGTTCGTAGTCGGCGAGGATGCGCCGCAAGCTGCCAGCCCTGATATCGGCGTCGACCTGCCACGACGGCACGCGCACAATGCCCGCGCCTTCCTTCGCCGCCGCGGCAAGCGCATCGAGGCTATTCATCCAGAGCCGACCGGATATGCGGATTTTGCGGTCTGCCTTCGTGCTCTCCGCGAAGCGCCACTCGGCGCTGCCGGGTGCATCGGAGAACACGAGACAGTCATGACTAGCGAGGTCGCGCGGCGTCTGCGGCACGCCGTGGCGCGCGAGGTAGGCGGGTGAGGCGCACACGATCATCCTGAGGTCGGCGAATTTGCGCGCGACCAGTTGCGAATCCCGCAAGCGGCCGACACGGATCGCCAGATGGATGTCTTCCTCGACCATGTCGACGGCGCGATCAATCAGCAGCAGATCGACTGACAGCAGTGGATAGCGGCGCAGGAATTCGGCGAGCAGCGGCGCGATCACGAGCCGTCCCATCAGGCTGGGGCAGCTCACGCGAAGCCGTCCCGAGGGCTGGTGGCGGTCGCGTGACAATGCGGCTTCGATTTCCTTGACCTCGCCGAGGATTGATTTCGCGCGCTCATAGAGGATCCGGCCATGATCGGTCAGCGCGAGCTGCCGCGTGGTGCGCAATAGCAGCCTGGTGCCGAAATGCTGCTCCAGCGCGGAGATCTGGCGGCTGACCGAGGTCAGCGAACTCGGGAGCGAGCGGGCCGCCGCCGAGAAGCTGCCCGTCTCCACCGCGCGCACAAAGGTCGCCATGGCCGAAAGCTGGTCCATCCGATCCTTCCGGAATTCGCAAAGGTAACCACCAAAGAGGCTAGATACTCCCGCCTTCGACAAGGGTCTAGGCTTCGGGAAGCCGTCATATGGAGGAATTTGAGATGGGATGGAGTACCGGCTTCGTATCGCATCCCAGGACGATGCGTCTGCTTCACAACCGATCGGCCGATGGCCTGATCGGTCCGGTTGTTTTCGCGGTTACGGGGCTGTTGCTGGATGGGGCCGCGATGCTGGCTCAGGCGGGCGATCGATACCCCTCGGTCTTCGGGGTGAGCCTGATCCTCGCGGCGCCAGCCGTGGCGGCTCTGGCGGCCTTGCGCGTGCAAGGCTGCAGAGACTAAACGCTGGCGCAAGGGACATCATGGCTGGCCTCGATCTTATCGAACTCCTTGAACTCGCATTGCTGCTGATCGCGGTTGGGGCCTTGTCCGGCTTTCTCGCCGGCCTGTTCGGCATCGGCGGCGGCGCGATCCTGGTGCCGGTGTTCTACGAATGCTTCCGTCTGGCCGGGGTGCCAGTGGAGGTGCGGATGCCGCTCTGCATCGGCACCTCGCTTGCCGTCATCATCCCGACCTCGATCAGTTCGTTTCGCGCCCATTACCGGCGTGGCGCTGTCGACATGGAGGTGCTGAAGCGCTGGTGGATTCCGATCGTGCTCGGTGTCCTCGCCGGCAGCGTCACCGCGCGGTTTGCGCCGGAGCGGCTGTTCAAGATCGTGTTCGTGATGGTGGCCTGGTCGGCCGCGGCTCGGCTGTTATTGGCGCGCGAGGGCTGGAAGTTCGGCGACGAACTGCCGAAAGGTCTCCTGATGCGCGTCTACGGCTTCTTCGTCGGCCTGCTCTCGACTTTGATGGGCATCGGCGGTGGCCTGTTCGCCAATCTCCTGATGACCTGCTACGGCCGCCCGATCCATCAGGCGGTCGCGACCTCTTCGGCACTCGCGGTGCTGATCTCGATCCCCGGCGCGCTCGGCTATGTCTATGCCGGCTGGCCGGCGGCGGCGAGCTTTCCCGATGTCCTTGCGCTGCAGGTTCCGTTCGCGCTCGGCTATGTCTCGCTGATCGGCGCCATCCTGGTGATGCCGACCACGCTGGTCACCGCCCCGCTCGGCGTGAAGGTCGCGCATGCGCTATCGAAGCGGGCGCTGGAGATGGCGTTCGGCGCCTACCTCTTCATCGTCGGCGGCCGGTTCGTGATCAGCCTCGTGAGCGGGCAGTAGTCCCGTAGCCCGGGTGGAGCGCAGCGCAACCCGGGGATACCGAGTCAGCATCTGCCGACGGTCCCGGGTTACGCTGGCGCTCCACCCGGGCTACGGCGCTAGTCCTTCAGTCGCACTTCGCTGTAGCGCCACATGCGGATATCGCCGACACCTTCGATGCGATTCGAATCGGCGAGGACTTTCAATCGTGCAGCGATCGCCGCATGGCTGATCGGCACGCTAAGCTCCTGGCAGCGCCCTTCGACCAGAATGATCATCCTTGCGGTCTTCTGCCACTGTGGCTTCAACAACGAGAATATGATGCTGTCGAAATCCGCTTCGGTCAGGGACGGCGGGAGACGCACCTGGCTCCACTCGAGCCTGCTGTCCACGGTGGGGATTTCTTCATCAACTACCGGCGGCTCCAAGTCCGGATACTGATCATAGATCGGTGCAAGCAGCTTCTGTTGCAAAGCTGCGACAACCTCTTGAAGCAAGTCCTCGAGCTTTAGTCGCTCATCTTTGCCGAGACCGGCAATGGCCATCCTTGCGTCGTCCATCGCCTGATAGGCATCGAGTAAGTGTTCGTTAATTCGGACGGCTTGTTTGCGGTTCATTATTTCAACGCGACGTTCTTGCGCCCCTACTTCTTCGTATAAATATCCTTATACGTATCCCGCAGAATGTTCTTCTGCACCTTGCCCATGGTGTTGCGCGGCAGTTCGTCGACGATGAACACCCGCTTCGGCATCTTGAATTTCGCCAATCGGCCATCGAGCCCGTTGAGCACCGCGGCTTCATCGATCGTGGCCCCGGGCTGGCGCACCACGACGGCGGTGACCCCTTCGCCGAAATCGGCATGCGGCACGCCTATGACGGCGGATTCGACCACGCCGGGCATGCCGTCGATCTCGGTCTCGATCTCCTTGGGATAGACGTTGAAGCCGCCTGAGATCACGAGGTCCTTGCCGCGGCCGAGGATGTGTACATAGCCCTTGGCGTCGATCTTGCCGAGGTCGCCGGTGATGAAGAAGCCGTCGTCGCGGAATTCGGCCTTGGTCTTCTCCGGCATCCGCCAGTAGCCCTTGAAGACGTTCGGGCCCTTGACCTCGATCACGCCGATCTCTTCGCGCGCAAGCTCCTTGCCCGTTTCGGGGTCGGTGACGCGCGCGGAGACGCCGGGCAGCGGAAAGCCGACCGCGCCGGGCACGCGCTCGCCGTCATAGGGGTTGGAGGTGTTCATGTTGGTCTCGGTCATGCCGTAGCGCTCGAGCACGGCGTGGCCGGTGCGCGCGGACCATTCGCGGTGGGTATCGGCGAGCAGCGGCGCCGAGCCCGAAACGAACAGCCGCATATGCCTGGTCGTCTCCTTGTTCAGCGCGGTGTTCTGCAGGAGGCGCGTGTAGAAGGTCGGCACGCCCATCAGCACGGTGGCGCGCGCCATCAGCTTGACGATCAGGTCCGGATCGAACTTCGGCAGGAAGATCATCGAGGCGCGCGCGAACAGCGTGACGTTGCTGGCCACGAACAGGCCGTGGGTGTGATAGATCGGCAGCGCGTGGATCAGCACGTCGTCCTTGGTGAAGCGCCAGTAGTCGACCAGCGACAGCGAGTTCGAGGCCAGATTGTCGTGGCTCAGCATCGCGCCCTTGGAGCGGCCGGTGGTGCCCGACGTATAGAGGATCGCGGCGAGATCATCATTGCCGCGCGCGACCGTCTTGAACTCCGGGCTCGCTTTGTCGGCGGCCTCCGTCAGCGAGCCCTTGCCGTCGGCACCGAGCGTCTCGACCTTGGCGCCGACTTTCGCCGCGATCGCGCCGATGCCTTCCGCCTTGGAAGGATCGCACACCACCAGCGATGGCTCGGCGTCGCTGATGAAGTAGTCGAGCTCGTTCAGCGTATAGGCGGTGTTGAGCGGCAGATAGATCGCGCCGGCGCGCACGGTCGCGAGATAAAGCACAAGGCCCTGCACCGATTTTTCGGTTTGCGCCGCGACACGGTCGCCGACCTTGACGCCGCGCGAAACCAGCACGTTCGCCATCTGACTGGTGCGCGCGATCAGGTCCGCATAGCTGATGCGACTGCCGTCGAGTTGCTCGATCGCGAGCCGGCTCGGATCCTCGAGACCGTCGAACAGGCGGGAAAACAGGTTGGCGTTGGCGCTCGTGTTCATGCAACATTCCCTGGAAGGGCGAAAAGGCCGGGAAATCCGGCGAATGGCTTAGCAAAAACGCCCTTTGGAAAGCAACGGAGACAGTTTGCATGACAAATGATGGGAAACGCGTGGCCTGGGTGACGGGCGGCGGCACCGGGATTGGCGAGTCCGGGGCGGAATTCCTGGCGGCTGACGGCTGGACGGTGGTGGTCTCGGGCCGCCGCAAGGAGGAGCTGGACCGGGTGGTCGCCAACATCGCCAAGAAGGGCGGCAAGGCCGAGGCCATCCCGCTCGACGTCAGCAACAAGGACGAGGTCAACAAGGCCGCCGACCAGATCCTCGGCCGTCATGGCCGCATCGACCTCCTGGTCAACAGCGCCGGCATCAACGTGCCGAAGCGGAGCTGGGCCGACATGGAGCTGGAAGGCTGGGACAAACTGGTCGAGATCAATCTCAACGGCGTGCTCTACTGCATGCATGCGGTGCTGCCGGCGATGCGCAAGCAGCAGGATGGCTGCATCATCAACGTAGCCTCCTGGGCCGGACGCCATGTCTCGAAGATGCCGGGGCCGGCCTACACCACGACCAAGCATGCGGTGCTGGCGCTGACCCATTCCTTCAACATGGATGAATGCGCCAATGGCCTGCGCGCCTGCTGCCTGTCGCCCGGCGAGGTCGCTACGCCGATCCTGAAACTGCGGCCGGTGGTGCCGAGCGAAGCCGAGCAGGCCAGGATGCTGCAGCCGGAGGATCTCGGCCGCACCATCGCCTTCGTCGCCAGCCTGCCGCCGCGGGTCTGCGTCAACGAGATCCTGATCAGCCCGACCCACAACCGCGGCTTCATCCAGACCCCCACGAGCAGGGATTAGTCTTTGATCCCCTGTAGCCCGGATGGAGCGCAGCGTAATCCGGGATAGGTGCATGGAGTGCCCCCCAAAAGTGAGACACGGGAAATTAGGGACAGTTCTCTAACGGAGAACGTATGCCCAACAAATCTCCCCGTGTTTTCAGCCGAGAGTTCAAGCTCGAAGCGGTCCGCCGCATTCTGG